>CAYXWP010000029.1:0-10553 GCA_964468845.1 uncultured Candidatus Saccharibacteria bacterium
ACCGGAGACCTCGTCATTACCAATGACGTGCTCTACCAACTGAGCTACAACGGCACAATAGCAACTTGGTTTAACTACCAAAACAGCTACAACGACAATTCAAAAAAATAAAAACGAGAGCCAAAAAAACCACTCTCACCAGTGAAGTGTAATATAATAAATGGAGTTAATCAAACTCAGAAGTTTTCTGCGCGGTCGACGGGACTCGAACCCGCAACCTCTCCCGTGACAGGGGAGTGCTCTAACCAATTGAGCTACGACCGCAGTACACATAAATGTACCAAAAATTAAGGAAAACGCAAGAAAATTTGTGTCGGTGAATGGAATTGAACCATTGTCTAAGGCTTATGAGTCCTTCGTTCTACCATTGAACTACACCGACATTGAACAAGCTTTGATCAAACTTTGAACAAAGTTGGAACGTTTTTAATATAGCAAAAAAACACAAATCCCGCTAGTTTTTGGCCTCATGTACTATGCCCGCATTTTCGACTTGAAGTTAGACTTTCGAGCTTCCCCACTGCATATAAAATAAGTGGCACATAGTAAAACATGACCAATTTTTGGTCATGTTTTGCTAAGCGTCACATTTTTATAAAGCAAAGGTCGAGTCGTCTTCTATTCCTTTATTTCTTGCCCCCTATCTTCTTCCCCATCTTCTTGGCCACCATCTTTGTTTTGATCTTTGCCGGAGCGATTACCACAGGCTTTATGACTGACTTTACTACTGTCGCCGCAGACTTTGCCACAGCCGCTACTGGCGCCACTGACGCAACAGCTTTTGCAACTACAAAACCTTGCATTACATTAATCAATTTATCAAGCTTTACATTCATCGCCTCCAATTACTTTTTTACTTCATCATTCGCCCCGCCATTTTGTATAACTGCCTTTTGCTGTGGATTTGATGAAAAATCATTATTCTCCTTTCTATAATCCTTTCTATTTGAGCGATCACCTCCCATTGCGCTTCTACCAGCAAAACAGTCCCTGCAATACACAGGCTTGTCACCAGTTGGTCTGAATGGGACTTCGCAGTTCTTTCCACAACTACTGCAAATAGCACTATGCATGGTCACAGGCGGTCTTTGCCCCCTGTTTTCCCCTCGCTCGCCTCTATTGCCCCGATCACCTCTGTTGCCTCCTCTGAACCCACCCTTGAAACCACCCCCAAATCCGCCTTTAAATCCTCCCTTTGAAAAGTTTTTCATATAGCACATACACTATCACAACTCTACATTAATAGAAATAAAAATGAATAGAAACCCGTATTACCCGTACGCATATGCATGAATTAAAAACATTAGAAAAATCAGAACTTCCCTTTTTGCTTCAGCAAATAAATGACCCGCCCAAAAAACTTTTTGTCAAAGGTAAGCTTCCTGAAGAAAACGCAAAAATACTTTGCGTCGTTGGTGCGCGACAGCACTCAAGTTATGGTGAGGAAGCATGCAGAAAATTAATTGGTGGATTAAGAGGGCAAAATATTTGTATTGTCTCTGGGCTTGCACTAGGGATTGATGCTATAGCACATAGATCGGCGTTAGAGATAGGCCTACAAACGATAGCTTTCCCAGGCTCAGGACTAGATGAAAAAATTCTTTACCCAGAGAGAAACAGGAAACTCGCCGACGAAATTCTCTATTCTGGTGGCGCACTTCTTTCAGAATTTGATATGGATCAAATCGGCATGCATTGGACTTTTCCACAGAGAAATCGTTTGATGGCGGGCATCTCCCATGCAACACTCGTCATTGAGGCCGAATTAAAATCTGGAACCCTGATCACATCGAGATTAGCCACTGAATATAATCGAGAGGTCGGCGCAGTTCCAGGAAATATTTTTTCAAAATTATCCGAGGGGCCTCATATGCTCATAAGGCTTGGCGCAACACCCATCACATGCTCGAATAATATTCTTGAAATGCTTGGACTCAAAACTAATGATGATGCGACTCAAAGCCAGCTATTTCCAATTTATCCAAATTTAAATAATGCAGAACAGAAAATAATTGATCTTTTGCAAATAGAGCCAAGTACAAGTGAACAATTAATTTTTAAAAGTGAATTGCCGGCAAAAGAAGTGAGTGAAATACTTTCCATGCTTGAAATTCAAGATTTAATTGAAAGGAATGGCGGGGTTTTTAAGATAAAATAGCCGAGTAAACATCTTAGAGGCACCTCAAACTGTTATTGGTAATTTATTCCTATCCTGTTCAATTCTCCCCGCAAGCTCTTATAATCTGGTATCGCCTTCTCCACCAAATTCCAAAACTTTTTGGAATGATTCAATTCGCCTAAATGACATATTTCATGCACTACTATGTAGTCTGCCAGCTTCTCTGGTATTAAAGCAATTTTATAATTAAAATTTAGATTCCCGCGCTTCGAACAACTTCCCCATCTTGTTTTTTGATTTTTGATTGTTATTCTACCAATTTTATAATTATATATTTTATTAAACTTAGCTATTTTTTCTTCTACAAGCTTTTGTGCTTTCCCTTTATTACTCAAATAATCAGCTCTAGTACTTTTTATAAATGGTCCAAGATTTTTTGATTTAAAATATGCAATTTTTTCAAAAATCCAATCAGCCTTCCCTTTAATAAATTTTTCAACAAAAAAATCAAAATTCATTATGCGAGGCACAGCAACAACCACATGCCCATCAGGATGAACAGCAATTCTCATACTCCTTGCTTTTCTACTCACCTTAAGCGTGTATTCGAGTTTTTGATTGTTAATTTGAATAGTTTTTTTCATTTGTTCCAAAATTGCGATCAGAATCTATATGATATCACAACCAAATTGCTTGACTAAAGTACATAATTATGCTATGCTTCCATTTCTGTCAGTTGTTCTCGGATCCCTCATTCTTGTTGGATGCGAAGATGGACCACTGCCTGAAAACACCTCGATAGCGAGGGAACAGGTTTCAAAGACCCTAACGGCAGTTTCAACAAATGGCGGTAATGAGATTATCATCACCAACATTGTTAGGGTGTTCTTTCATGAACCCCCAACTCACTACAGCGCCATGAGTATGGGCGCAAGCAATAGGCTGGTCTTCCATGACCTAAGGATGAATGACATCAACATTTTTGTCGATGTGCCACCTGACGAGCCCATGTGGATTGTTTACAATGACACTTATCGTGTTGCCGAAATCCACATCCACAGTCCACACGATATTAACGGTGCTGGATGGGCAATGACTCGAGGCAAGTCAACCGCATTCGGTACAACAGTCGAAGTACGGTAACACCTTACCGGACTTTTCACCCACCTTCAGACACAGGAGTTACTCTCCATGTGTCGTTGGTGGGTTTCTCTTTTACAAAAATAGCAGATCCCTATCCAAATCATCGGCATCTGTCCCCTTTGCCTTATTTTTAATGGCATTATGCGTCGAGGCTAGATACACCACACGCTTTCCATATTTTTCTTCAAGTGAATCTATTTGTTTGTGTATCGTTTCAAATTTGCCTGCCCTTTCTGTACCTCCAAACAAATCTCCTTGCGACACAGAGTTCGGCGTGAGCTCGTGCAAGGTCACGCCTGTTGTGCGATATTGAATTCCCTTTTTATGCATTTTTTTAAACTGCTCATGGACCAGAGAAATGAGAATTTCGGGGGCATTGGTCGGCACAGAAAGTGGTATAGAACAATTTACATACTCAAATGCTTTAGTCTTCAGAAAAATTGAAATTTTCTTTGGTGTAAGTCCATAATGTCTCGCTTTGGCACAAGCCTCCTCCATATTTTTTGAAATTTGAGAAAAAAGAAAAGTTTCATCATTCGTAAATGGATGAAAGGAGCGCGTCCTTTGTATTGATGAATAGACAGTTTTTGGTTTTGCATCAATTTCCATTATGTAAACGCCACGCAACTCTTGCCAGATAACTTCATAAGGCTCAGAAAGATTCCTCCTTATCCATTCCAAATCTTTTTCGACAAAATCCTGTGCAGTTCGAATTCCTTTTCTATTTAAAAGTTCAGATGTTCTTGGACCAATGCCCCATATTTTTTCTATAGGCGTTTTGATAAGGAAATTTGAAATCTCCGTTGGGTCAATGACGGTCAGTCCATTTGGCTTCACCCATTTTGAAGCAACTTTAGCAAGAACTTTTGTAGGAGCAAGACCAATAGAGATGGAGAGACCAAGCTCATCATTCACTTCTTTTTTTATGCGCTCTGCGATTTGCCTATAGCTCATTTTCAGTGGCGGCTCCAAACCTGTGAGATCAGCAAAACATTCATCTATACTATATTCCTCCACATCATCTGCATACCTACGAACGATGTCGAACATCATGCTAGAATATCGAGCATATGATTTGTAGTCCCCAGGGAGGATCAGTACGGCTGGAAAATCTTTTTTGACACGGAAAGTCGGCATGCCCCGTACTATGCCGAGTGCCTTTGCTTCGTATGACAATGCCGAAACAATTCCACGCTCTTCGCCAGTAACTACAGGCAAGCCTTTCAGATGCGGGTTTTTTGCAACCTCAACACCCACAAAGAAAGCATCTCCGTCCATATGGAAAATCACCTTGTCCTTTCGTCCAGTTTTATTTCCAATTATATTTTTATACATGTCTTGGCCCATGCCTGTATTATAAGTGAACGAGCGTTCACTGTCATCCACAGAGAGGGGGTTTGAAGGTGACCAAATTTTGGTCAACTTTTACTATGTGGCTTTTTAAGAACATAAAAAACGAAGCCCGATTAAATGCTCTACGATCTATGCCCCTCCAAAGCCTTATAAAGCATGCCCGTAAGAAGCAGAACAACAACACCAATCAAAATCAAATAAACTGGATGACTATGGAGAATCTCAATTTGATCAGAAACGAGGTCAAAACCATGCATAATCGCTGACACACTGAAGACAATTAAAAATGTGAAAAGAAGTGGGTATCTACGTAAAACTGGTTGAACGTGTTTTCTTCCTTTATCATGAATTCCTCTAATAACATTCTCAACTTGTTGTATTGGATCAGTAGACATAATGTAATCAAATTTTAGCATAACTTGCACAGCAATCAAAACAAAAGACCACACCTGTGGTCTCGATTATTCAAACGCCCTTAACTTCAACATTCAAGCCGTCCGCAATTCAAGCAAGCTAGCTCGTTATCTTCATCATTTTCTTGATCATCGGCACCGCATTCTCTATCGCGCGCTCTCGATGGTTGAATTTCCCTGCCCTCTTTTCTTCATCAGGCAGGCGATGTAGCTCACCGAGAAGCATGTCGTATTCGGTGACATAGAAAATCGATTCAAAAGGAAAACCTTCTATCCTGATCTCATCGGTAGCATCGAGGATACGACCATCCAAAGATCCTGTCGTCACAACCGGGTAACCAATGACACCGATCTCACTAACTGTAATCATACAAAGAGCCGTTCTAAACCGCGCCTTACGTGCATCACCAGTTAAGCCACGCATGCGTTCGAGTGTGTAGGAGATGAGTTCCTCATCACTCATTTTACGCCCAATCCAACGACGAACTCGAATGCCCGGCTCTCCACCGAGCCCAGAGATTTCAACTCCAGTGTCGTCGGCAACAACGATGAATTTTTTGTCACGAAGTTCTTCTTTCCCAGCAAGCTCAACAGCGTAGGCTTGAGCTTTGATGAAAGCATTGTCGCGAAGGGTATGCCCAGTTTCTTCTGGGTCAATCACCTTCTCGGAAAATTCAGACAATGCTGAAACGGGAATGCCATAGAAACCAAAGTGGCGCCTAATTTCAACTATCTTCCCCACGTTTGCCGTAGCATAGACTAGGTGTATATTGTTCATTTTGTTTCCTCTTTTGCAATTATATGCCGGAAGCTCGCGATGTCAATTTATGATTGTTAATTTATTTTGAATCTATCTTGCAATAACTACTTCCGTCATCACATGTATAACACTTAGTGGAATCACTAAATGCATCTATCTCTGCAGTACAATGGCTCTTCTCCCATTCATTTCTCGCTGACTCTTTCCCAACAGAAACTACTACCGGAGCAAACATGCGGAAGAAAATGAGCATTGTTGGTATCAAGAAAAAGAGCAACATCCACACCATATAGCTTTTTGAAACGATGTTACCCGACGTGTCTTTTAAAACTTTATTAATTTTTATAAGTAAGATAATACTTACTGCCCAATACAGTGCCAAGAAAATAAATAGGCCAATTAGCAAATCAGTGTTTACATCTCCAGGACCAACCAAACTTGCAATCAAATATAGAGCGATAAATATATTCCAGACGACCAGAAACGATTTAATAAATTTAAGGGTTCTTGGTGATGAATTATTCATATCATTATTATACATTCTTCACTGCCGACTTCACAATATCTGCGGAAAATCCCTGTGGAACTTGTCCAGTGCGAGCATAATTAAACAAAACTAATTTAAAGATTGAATTTAATGTTGAAGACACAATTGCAATGACAATCAAAGATATGACAAACAAAATTCCGACAATTATGAATATATACCATGTTGGGATTAATATAACGATGGCGACTGAAATTGCGAACAAGAAGAAACCGAGCAAACCAAAGAATAGTCCCGCCCCAAAGTTTACAATGATAGTCTCTCCCCAGGTTTTTCTTATGATTGAAGCCGATTCTTTGAATGAATCCTTCACACTTGAATTCCCTATAACTAAAGACGGTAGACTAAAGTAAGTTAATATTCCCCACGCAGCACCAAGTAGTGACGCTACTATTTTTCCAACGATTCTAGACTTATCGGAAATTATTTGAAGAATCACGCCAACTGTGGCAGAAATTAGAGACCAGAGAAAAATTTTACTGAAATGTTTCATTGCACCATTAATACCATCGCCGAAACTTAAATTCTGTCCTGAAAAACGCGCCTGAACGATAATGTACAAACCGGCTTGAAAAAAGTTAACAACAAAAAATGTGACTATGTAATATATCAATAGGATGCCGTAAACATAAACATCATTTAATTTTTGTGTACTGCTTTCTTTAAATAGCTCAAAGTTACCTCCCCATACCACCAAGAAGAATATCGCCACCATAATGAAAACGACAAGTATTGTCGATAACGCGGAGACGACTGGAAACCACATAATTTCTTTATCCTGTTTCAGAACTGCCCAAGACTCTTTGATAATTATTCTGCTGGCCTTAAATTTTCCTATTTTAGTGGGAGTGAGGGGCGGAGGTGGCAAAATTTGGCTAGTAGGGGCTTGATTTGTTTCTGGAGGCATGTGAGTTATTGATTACTATTGTTAATAATTGATTAATGATTAATTGATGGCAAATCGAAAACTATAAACTACATTATGAATTATAACATTTATCGGGCATAAATTGTCAGGCGACGACGCCCCCTCCTGGCAAATCAATCACCCATCGACACTATTCCACCAAGCCACCTAGCAAAAGGTGACCAATTTTTGGTCATGTTTTACTATGTGGCCTGTTTTTGTTATGTGCACATATTTTCGATTCGATCAATTTTTTATATAGTCATTTTCTTAAGCCGCAACCCGGCCCAGTCCTAAGCATCATGATTTCACAAATTTTTCTCCTCTCTTCTCTTTTCTCAACAACTCCTCCTTTCTTAACAAATCTTCTTTTATTTTACTCCCCCTATTATACCCACCGATTCTACCATCTGACCTTATTACCCGATGGCACGGTATCTCTGGATCATGATTCTTATTTAAAATATTCCCCACCGCACGATACGCTTTTGCCCTGCCAGCAAGCTTCGCGACTTCCTTGTACGTCAAAGTCTTCCCGCTAGGAATCCCCTGCACAATTTTATAAACTTTTTCTTGAAATGTGAGTTTTTTCATGTTTGATATTTTTTCAATCCTCATTAAAAATCCTTGACTGGAAAGGAAATCTGTGATACTCTATTAAAGAATTATACCGCAATCAAAAATCACAAACAAGGAAAGCCCCCTGACAATGAAAAAAGCGAAGAAAGACGAAAAAACCGAAAAAACGGCTGAAAACAAGAGGTCGTTTTCATTTTCATCTGCTTTGGAAATGTTCCAGAACATGAAAATGGTCAGCAGGATGACAACTGATTCCTGCAGGGGGATAGTCATTTCCCTCTTCATCATCACCATCGTGGCTGCCACGTTTACATTCCTCAGATCTGGATCGAACGCGCTCTTGATCAACGAATTGACTCGTGCCTCACGCGATGGGCAGTTCACGACACCTCTCATCTGGACTATTGTCCTCATGGTGTTTGCGTATGCGACACCTGGGCTTGTCTGGAGCGTGCGAAACTATCTCAATAAAATGATTTATGTTCGCATGTCGGAAACGTTCGAGATGATCTTGATAAGGAAGCGTGCGGAGCTCGACCTCGCAAGGCACGAGGACCCCAAGTTCCAAGACCTTGCAAATCGGTCAAACGAACGTGGGATGTCACCGCTACTTAACCTAATGGAGGGGCAGTACGATATCCTCTCTACGTTGGCCGGAATGATAATGGCTTCGGCCATATTGTTCTCGGTGGACATGAGACTTTGGATCATCATCCTTCTCGGTGAGACGCCCTCGCTCATCACCCAAATCAAATACGGGCAAAACGTCTGGAATATTTCGGACGCTCAATCACCCCTTCGTCGCAGGTACTACGACTTGCGAAATAAATTCTATAGGGGTAACGGTCTTCTGGACATTCAGCTGTGCCAGAACACGCTTCACTTCATCAATCGTATTGGCAAAATGCTTTCAGGTTTCAATGCCGAGCATCAAGCCAACGAGAAGAAGAGATTCAAGGCCACGACTATTTCCCAGATAGTTTCGACCATTGCAATCTCGTCCGCAGTTCTGCTCGTCATTGTGAATGTGGTAAACGGGCAGACCCAAATCGGCACCTGGCTATTCATTACTGGGACAATGTTTAGCCTGCAGAGTTCGTTCACCGGCCTATTTGGTTGTTTGAGCCGGCAATACGAGAACAGCCTCTACGTCACCGATATTAAGAAATTCTTGGCGACCGAGCCAGTCATCAAACGACCAGCGAACGGGATCAAGGTCTGCCAAGGCCGAATACCGAAAATCGAGTTTCGCAATGTCAGTTTTTCCTATCCTGGCACAGACACACTGGCCTTGAAAAACTTCTCACTCACGATCAACCCCGGAGAAATCCTGGCGGTGATCGGAGAAAATGGAGCTGGAAAAACAACGTTGGCGAAACTACTTCTAAGGATTTACGATCCGAAAGAAGGCGAAGTGCTTGTAGATGGTGTTGATCTTCGATTGATTGACCTAGAGTCGTGGTACGCTGAACTTGGAGTACTCAGCCAATCAATCGCGAGATATAACTTCACCGTCGAGGAAGTCATCGCACTTGGAAGAACGAGTGTCCCGATGAGTCGCGAGCGTGTCTTGCGAGCTGCGCACTTTTCTGGCGCAGACAAATTCATCGAGAAACTGGATGGCCAGTACGGGCAACAACTCGGTGAGGAGTTTGATGGCACAGGCCTCTCAACCGGTCAAGAGCAAAGGCTGGCGATAGCTAGAGTCATATACCGCGACGCGAAGCTCATCATTCTTGACGAGCCAACGGCGGCGACAGATGCAAAGGCAGAAACTGAAATCTTCGAACGCCTTTACGGGCTTCGGGGAAAAGTGACAGCAATTTTTATCTCGCATAACTATGCGAATGTCGTCAAAGCAGATCACATCTGTGTTGTCGATGGTGGGTCGATTGTCGAAGTAGGCAATCATACAAAGCTTATGGGGGCCGGTGGCGCTTACGCCAGACTCTTCAAGCTTCAGGCAGACAGGTTTCAAACCTAATCTATGCCTGTCTAGTTTGTCCCGCGAATTGTTCCTTCACCCGCCTTGCGCAAGCACGGCGGTTTTATTTTTTCCACAAACTCCACCACTTTCAAATCGACAATCACATGCTTTTTCAGCAACGGTTGCTTGAGTGTAATTCCCTCCAAAGTTCTGCAACGCGACAAGGCCACATAAAGTTGTCCATGAGCAAATGTTCCCCATCCGAGATCAATAATCACTTCATCAAAAGTTTTACCCTGACTTTTGTGAATTGTGATAGCCCATGCGAGCTTCAATGGATACTGCGTAAATGAACCCATTGTCTTTGTCTTTAATATACCTTTACTGTCAACATTATATTCAAAAACATCCCAAGTATTTTGATACACTGAATGCATTTCTCCATTTTCCAGTTTTACAAGAACACCAACCTCATCAATTTCATATATAACTCCCATTGTTCCATTAACCCATCTTCCATCCATATCATTATTTAAAAGCATAACCTGTGTGCCGATTTTCAGGCGAAGCACATCATCAGTCGGCATATGTGAACGTTCGTATCTGCCGGAAATTGAAGCGACTCTAACATATTCTTCACCGTCAAGTTTGCCAAGATTATATGAATTTATTTCACTTGCCTTGGCGTTAGTTGAAGTTAGACAAACAACAAATTTATCGCCGCTATTATCGCCCCTTGGGTCTTCGTCCAAATAATCATTCTCGTCCTGAGTATATCTTTTATTTAATTCCCCCAACTCCTTTT
>CAYXWP010000030.1:0-1748 GCA_964468845.1 uncultured Candidatus Saccharibacteria bacterium
GGAACTGTTCTATCCATTGAACTACGGGGGCTCTGTCTTACATTCACTACAAGAATATAGCATACGGTTCGTTTTGCGGCACGGGCCATCTTCTGCTAGTATTGTGTCCATGACACCTGAAGAGAAGTCGTTGCTGGAGCGCACATGCAAAATGGCCGAGGAGAACAACGGTATTTTGCGCAAGATGCGCCGCGCGAATCGCTGGGGCACGGCCGTACGCGTCCTCTATTGGGTAGTCATCGTAGGGGCGGCCGTAGGCGCATTTTATTACCTTCAGCCATATATCAATTCTGCGATGGATGTCATCAGTAAAGCACAATCGGCGATAAATAGCGCCGTGAATCAAACGCCAAGGTAGCTCAGTTGGTAGAGCATTCCCCTGAAGAGGGAAGGGTCACCAGTTCGATCCTGGTCCTTGGCACCAATACGCAGGTATAGTTATTATATTGAGTAAAAAATTAGCCCAACATTTGTGTGCTGGACTCGGTGTTTTTTGGTGTCTCCCATTTTCCAAATTCACCTTTTCTTGAAATCAAAATATCGCATAAGAGCATAATGCTTTTCAATCACAACTGAGAATCGCCCGTAGCTAACCTTTGATGGTGTCAAAATCTCGAAGGTCATTATGTCTCCCTTTTCATTCAAATAAAGTCGTAGGGTTGTGATTTTAGCAAGTGCGACTTTAATTATTGTATCGAGACTGTGTTGGGCAAGGTTCGCAAGTGCAGTTTCGAGGATGATTCCTTTAGGTACATCCATAAAGTCCGGGAACATGACTTGGTAAAACTGTTCAGTGGAATCAAAAAGCATGATAGCCGCCTGCCGAAGTCCCTCATAGGTTTTGATTTCAAGTGTAACAACGGTGCTTTCCTTTATCGAAAAAGTCAATGCTCCTGTCTTGCACTCAATTTCGGTTCTTTCTGGTGGAATATTATTCGACTCAACATAAAGGTCTCGAGCATCGATCTTGATGATTGTGTCCATTTGGTTGCCTTTTCCAAGTTGTTTTTGTTTTAAGTATCTTTGTTTTATATCTAGCTATATATACGAACTTTGTTATAACAAAATTTCCTCGTAACTTTGAGGAAATTTTGTTTGCGCAATCTTTATTTAAATTGTTTTGACTTTTAGTTTGGACTGTCTCTTTTTGTCTAGCTTTGGTAGTTTTAGAATAAGTAATCCATGTTTCTCAACTGCTTCTGCATCATCAACATCTATCTCCTCAGGTAGGGTAATTGTTCTTGAGAAAGATCCCCAGTATAGCTCTCGCATAAAATAATCATCATCTCTTGAAACTTTCTCCTCCTCTCTTTTGCCTTTTATAGTCACAAGATCTCTGGTTATGGAAATATCTAAATCCTCAGGTCTTACGCCTGCAATCATGGCTTTAATCACAATCATATCAGTAGTTTGATACACATCCACAGTTAATTCTCCTTCTTTGTCTTCATCATCGATCCAAGAAGTTTCTTCTCTTGCAGATTCACGTTCTTCCATTGCTTCAAGTTTAGGATTGTCCATCTTTACTGAACCTGTTAGCCTTTCAAAAAATGATTTTTTTTCTTTTGCCATACTTTTCAAAGATAATTATTGTTGTTTTGTTAATAAATTTTCTGGTGTTGCCTGCGCACTTGTTTGTGTATTTGGTTTTATTATTTTAATTTCTTCAAATAAAATTAATAAAATAACAATTGCGCCCCACACCCAGCCAAAAACCTTAAGAATATCCGTACCTGTTAAGTCAATTA
>CAYXWP010000030.1:1758-10238 GCA_964468845.1 uncultured Candidatus Saccharibacteria bacterium
ATAGACAAATTAAATGCACTATGCAATGTTATAGCGAGGATAACTCCGATTATGGCGGACAACATTCTCACGAAATAATTTTTATACATAGAAAGACCAATCATAAAGCCAATTGAAGCCGTGGATATCACATGAACTAGAGTTGCACCAATAAATCTCATATTTCCAGTTACTATTCCTTTCAAAATATTTCCAGTATCGATGTGTGAAAAGATAAACAAAGCGTTTTCTAATGCGGCAAAGCCAAGCGCGACGGTTATACAATAAATCATTGCATCAATTGGCTCATCCAATTCAATTGAGCTTAGGGCAACTGCTGTTACAGCGACAAGTTTAATTATTTCTTCCGCACTAGCCCACAAAATATATCGAGTAGTTTCAGATGCGTGGCCAGGGAACATGTTGGCGATAAAATTTTCAATAACCAGTGCAGCAATTACAGACAATGATCCTGCGATAAAGGTTAGAAGGACTATTTTTTTAGGTTCTGGGTGTAGATTATCTTCTTTAAGCCAAAACCATAACCACAGAAGGGCAGGCAAGAAGCCTGAAAGCAAAGCATAACCGATAGTTTCAAAATTCATGGAATTATTATACCACGGGTTATCACAGGTTATCATCATTTGTTACCAGTTGTCGTGGGTTATCGCTGGCAAATTTTTGTATAAAAAATCGCCGGTCCCTTGGGAGGGTCCGGCGAGGTGATCTAACAACTGGCGACAACTTGTCGCTCAGTTTTCGGGTGAGGTTTCGATTAACGGCGGATGATCGCGGAAGGCATAGTCGTCACCCTCGAGACTCGCGGCGGTGAGGCCACTTGTCGGCGCAGCGCCGGTGTCCCTGGCACGGAAGTACCTCATCGGTTCTGCCGTGTTCACGGTAATCATGAAGTGATCACGAACCCCATTGGTCATTGGCGCCCAACGAATGGGATCAATCAAGTTGGTTGTGGTGTGAATGCTGTACTGCCGATCATATGGTCCAAAGACCGTCAGATAGACACCAGCGTCATCGCCCCGCCCGATGGTCATGAAGGGATTCGAGCTCAGCACTGCGGTACCCGACGCCATGATTGAGCTTGTGTGTGCTTGGCCACCCCACAATGTGTAGGTGCACGTGATACCCATGGGGTATTGTCCCCCAAAGTAATTTCGTGCGAACGACAGTGAGTTCATGTCTGTGCAAGTAAATCCGTTACGGATCCCGACATATAGGATAACATTGACCAGGTCAACGCACGGACCAGACCGATAGATGACATCGTCGGATGTACCTTCAACACCGTCGGCGCCCCAGGAGATACCGATCAGGGTCTCTGACCAGCTCACCAGGTTTCCAGTCGAGGTGTTCGTCGCGACATTCCCCGCGTACCGAAACGCGTTATAGAAGTCGGACGAATAGTTTGTAAAGGTACACTGCCATGCGTGGAAGGGAATCGTCGATCGAATCGGAACTGGGAAAATGTATTTGCTTCCGAGTTGTCCCGAAAACACGCCGAGTGGTGCATTCGTACCGTCCCAGATGTTGAACCCGGGGGCGGTCGAACTAATGACATCCCCTGGTCGGACGTACGTCATCCAAATCCCGTCCTTGAACGTGTGACCACGAACAACCGCGTCCGTGGGGGAGTTCCTCTCCTCAATTCCCTTGAAGTTGGTTGGGTTCGTGAGAAGCGCCATCAAATTCTGCATGTTGTTGCTGTTACCAACAGTCAACGGGCTGATCATGAAGCTGGCGATGGGTTTAACCGTCGCTGCTCCCTGCACGTTTTGCGTGAAGTTGAGGCCGAGGGTGAGTAGGAGGGTGGTTGTCGAGATGAGTTTGCCGATGGTTTTCATGTTTCTATCTCCGCAGTTGTGTTTGTTTGGTTGCTGTTGTTACATCTAACACGTTCTAACTTCGAGTTGTTTGTTAGGCTCTTATTAAAACGCAAGATTCCGTCTGCTTTGCACCCTATCAAACTAAATTCATTTTGTCAAGTAAAAATTTGACAAATAAACTATATATGATAGGGTAAATTTGTTAATAACAATTACACAGATAATCAAATTTTATGAATATATTTAATATGAATGTTAAGAATATCGGTATTGCTCTAGCCCTAAGTTTGCTTTTGACACTTTTTAGTGTTTCAGCTGTAAGAGCAGAAGGGGAGGACGCTAGTTTGGGTGGCCTTATACCTCGAACTGAAGAGGAAAATGATATACCGCCAGCAGTAGTTGATACAGGCGCCGGAGTTATTATTGATCCAGCTAATGGTGGTACGACAGACATTACTGGGCCAAGTGAACCAGGAAATGGCGGTGGTACTACTATTGTTCCTCCAACTGACGAACAAAACCATTTTGACCCCGGCATTCCAGCAACACCAACCCCATCACCATCTCCAATTATTTTTGGTGGAAGTTCAAGTTCTTCAGGCAGTAGATCTGTAGTTTTGACACCTATTTTGATATCTGCAACTACAACTCCAGGTTCATGTATATATCTAAATGATTATCTAAGGTTTGGTAGAAATAATAATCCTGCAGAAGTTTATAAACTTCAGTTGTTTCTTAAGAACGTTGAGAATCTAAATGTGGATGCAAATGGGACATTCGACAGTAAAACCTTAGACGCCGTAGAAGCTTTTCAAGCAAAATATTTAAACGATATTATGATACCTTGGGGTTCAAGTAATCCTACAGGACAGGTTTATTTTACGACAAGGAAAAAAATAAATGAAATTTATTGTAAATCAAGTTTTGCCCTAACATCTGCACAGCTTGCTCAAATAGAGGTATATAAAAATGGTGTTGCAGATGGAACTATTCAAGTAGACTCAGATGGAACTATTCAGGTAGATTCAAACGGTAATCTTATAGAAGTTACATCAACAAGTTCAACATCTACAAGTCCAGAATTAGGATCAAATGGCGATGTAGACAATTCTCAGACAGCGGCTGTAGGTAATGTTGGATTCTTTGGTAAGATTTGGAACTTCGTAAAGTGGTTGTTCGGTTACTAATATTTGGCGGAATTATAGACTTAAATTTCCCTCAGCTCTAAAGCCTTCAGTTTCTACTGAGGGCTTTATTGCACCTACAATAGATATCATAAGAGCATTGTCGCCAGATAGTCCTGAAACAGGCATGTAAAGAGGTAGGGAGTATTCCTTTGAAAGTTTCTCAAAGGATTGTCTGATGAATTTATTTGCGATAACCCCGCCACCGATAATTAAAGTTTTTGGTCCTTCCTCATCGATCGCTGTTTTTGTTTTGGAAATGAGAACATCAGTTACAGCATTTTCAAATTCTCTTGAAATGTCTTGTTTTTGCTCATCAGTAATTTCTCCAAGCTCCCTTAGGGTGTAAAGTACATGAGTCTTTAATCCTGAAAATGAAAAATTAAGATTTTTTGAATGTAACATTGGGCGGGGAAGAGTTATCTTGTTTTCAATATTATTTTTTCTAGCTAACTCCGCTAATTTTGATATCTCGGGACCTCCTGGGTATGGTAGCCCAAGCATTCTCGCGACTTTATCAAAAGCTTCGCCGATGGCATCGTCGACAGTTGCACCGAGAACTTTGTATTCACCGAAGTTTTCTATTTTAACTATTTCTGTGTGTCCGCCGCTGATGAGAACCGCGAGGGCAGGGAACTCTACTGGAAGAAGTTTTTGGAAATCAGTATGTGCTTCTGATTTTGATAATAGCGACCCAACAATATGACCCTCCATGTGGTTTATTGGAATGACAGGTATGTTTAGTTTTTTTCCAAGTTCCTGTGCAAAGAGTATTCCTGTCCAAAGAGCTGGTTCAAGTCCAGGTCCTTTTGTTACAGCAATTTTATTTATCTGTAATTCGCGGATTTTAGATTCAGCGAGAATTTTTTCATACAGTATGGGCAGATTTTTTAAATGTTCTCTCTTTGCAAGCATGGGGAAGACACCACCATATTCTCTATGTATATCTATTTGAGAGTGAATTATGTTTCCCAATATTCTATACTCAATAACCCCCTCATTTTCTTTGGTTTCAAGTAAACATAAAGCTGTCTCATCACAACTTGTTTCGATTCCTAGTGTTATCATGTGGTGCGCGATACAGGACTCGAACCTGTGACCCTCCCCACGTCAAGGGGATGCTCTACCAACTGAGCTAACCGCGCAGGTATTTTTTGACAAAAGCTATACAAAATTTACTAGCTAAAATATAGCAAACTTATGCACAAATTCAAAGCTGTTGCAGTTTGACATTAATGATAAACGGGAAGATACTAATATAAGAGATGAGTCCGATTGGTAGATTGGACTTAAAAGGAAAAAACCCACCTTTCCGGGAGTCGAGTTGAATACTGATGATGGGTTTCCGTCGTGTTCAGCTGTCTGTTTGGCATCAAAAAGCTCAAGGGCGTGCGAATCTTTCTCTATCCTTCCCCTAAGATTCCGTGCGCCTTTTCCCTTATCTGATTTTTTCAAATTACGCTTTTGGTTTGTCTAACTTATCTAGTCCAAGCTTCTTTACTCCAAAATATACAACTCCAGCTATTATTGCAAAATTAATTATTATACTTATAAACTTTCCATAAGTAATATTTGCTGAAAGAACATGTACTGATAGGGCAGAGAGATCTCCAAATTTGCCTAAGGCAATTCCAATTATAGGATTAATTAAATCGTTTACTATAGAAGCTACTACATCTGATACTGCCTTACCTAAAACAAAGCCTACTGCTAAACCAACTACACCTTGGGTTCGAATGAATTCAATAAATCCTTTCATAAAATTTAGTTAATTAATAATGATAATATTGTAGCACCTAACTTTTCGCTTGCCTCGTCTTTTAAATTTCTCATTGCGGAAAGGGAGGGATTTGAACCCTCGAGACCCTTTCAGGTCTGCCGCTTTTCGAGAGCGGTGATTTCAACCACTCACCCACCTTTCCATACAGTTAACATAACATTTTTTACGCACTAAGTTAATTTTTGTATTATTCCGTTTATCATACCCTTTACTTTGTGGAATTGGATGCGATTATTAACTTTTATAGCAACAGTCCCGTGAGGAAGTATATTGTAGGGTCTTTTATTTTGACTTGCTCTACTAATTTGATTTATTATGTAAAATCTATCCTCTGGCAGTCCAGTTGTTTTTGCCCAGAATTTTCTTGCATCATTTATTGACGTCGATGAATATAAATGGATACCAGCTCTGATTTTTTCTTCCACAACCTTTAATATTTCACGTATGAATCTCATATAAACTTTTATCATTTCTGGATCTGAGTTACTAAATGTTAATGTGGGTGGAGTCCTCTCGGATTTCATTCCTTCCGCCCAATATAAGCAAGCCCCAATTAGTAAAAGTTCGTTTTTGGATATTGAATTTACACTATTCTCTCCAGTTTTGTTTGCTACTGTATTTTCTTCTTTAATTCTGGTCGATCTTCTCTCGTTTGCTATGAACAGTCCCTTTTCTCGTGCGATTTCATTATTTTTCTTTAGTAATTTTTTAGATTTGCCTGAAAGTTCCAAGCCTTTAAACCAGAGACTCAACGTCCCCTTTGATTTAATACCTAGGATTTTCCTTATATCATTGTAACTACCACCTTCTTTGCGAAGCGAAATAGCTTTTTCTTTTAGGTGTTTATTTGAACCCATACGTAGTATTATATCTTACTTATATACAGGGTTCAACTAGTTTTAATTGGACGGGCTATAATTTTTGCATTTTATAATAAAAATGCTATATTACTTGGCATGGCCCCATCGTCTAACGGTTAGGACAATTGGTTTTCAATCAATTAACCAGAGTTCGACTCTCTGTGGGGTCACCATAAAATAATCCCTTTATCCACACAGTCAATAAATTTTTTAATGTTATAATAAATCTAGTAAATTTATTATTTTAATTAGAAAATCATGTTTGGAAAATATTTTAAACACATTCTTGTTCTGACGCTTTTGGCTGGTACGGCATATTCACTTCCTCAAGTGAAAGATGCTATGGTGGGGGCATTTAGTTTTCCAGGGTCAAATGAAGCAATGATTATAAATTATACTGGTCCGTCTTCTACTATTAATAGAATAGAGGGAAGGGCAGATATGAACAGACCTCCTTTAGTAAGAGAGCAAGTAATTATGCAAGTTCCACCACGAAACATGATCCCACCAGAAGAGGTTGTAGCTATTTTGTTTAAAGCCGGTGTGATTTCTAAAGAAAAACTTCCTCTGGCACTAAGAGTTATTCGCGAACATGCATCAAGCACAAAGATAATATCTCCATTTAATGCATCAACCACACCACCATTTTCAAGCACAACAAAACCGATGATGAGAGACATTCGAGATTTAAACAGAGACATGAGACCTATATCGATTCCTGCTGAACGGTTAGACGGACAACCTGCTGCACTAGAGGATGTAAAGATTGAGGCGATTTAGATCAGATTTGATCATTTGCCTATTATACGGATATACATATCGTAGGTTGGGGAGTATAATAAATACATCGTTTATTTATTATTAGAATTTTACTAAAATTTAATATGAAAAAAAGAATTGTTTCTTTTGGTTCATCTTTAGTGGCATTATTTGTGCTAGGGATTTTATTAGTTTCTGTTCAAGATGCTAATGCACAAAATACATCAACTACGAGTGGGGTAGGTGGAGGAACGACCGTTTCTTCTATAAGTGCTTGCTACGCATTTTCCAGTAATCTAAGAATGGGAGATCGTGGCCAAGGTGTGGATGCCTTGGTGAGGGTTTTGATCAGAGAGGGCCTTATTCCAAACGAAGCAAATTCAAATGTTTCTGGTGAAGATTTTAATGAACAACTAGCCTCAGCTGTTGTAGGATTCCAACAGAAATATGCCTCCGAAATTCTAACTCCGAACGGACTTTCCTATGGAACTGGCTATGTCGGTCCTTCAACTCGTGCAAAATTGAATGCATTATATGGTTGTGCACCAACAACTACTGTCATATCTGTTCCAGAACCTGTGCCGAATCAATGTTATAGGTTCTATAGTAATTTGACCCTTGGAAGCAATGGACGTGATGTTGTAGCTCTTCAAGCACTTCTAAAATTGAGGGGACACAGCACAAATAGCGATGGTTATTTTGGGTCAGTAACTAGATCAGCTGTTATGAGTTATCAGAGAAATAACGGAATTCCTTCAACTGGTTATGTCGGAGCCCTAACTCGTGCATCATTAAACTCATCTTGTAATATTCCGACAACAGCAATTATTCCTACTGAAGTTACCCAAACAACAACTGTTACTCCCGTTATAAATAATAGCGCATTTAATCTGTTACCCGTAGATGGGAATGTCGTTGGGCAAGCAACGCTTGTTGGAGCAAATGAAGATAAGGTTCTTAAATGGAATAATAATGGTTATATACATGGACCAGATTGGAAATGGTCAGTAAATTTAACTAATAATGGCACAGTGTCTAAGACAATAAAAAGAATGGTGCTCGCCCATAATCAATATGGGGAAGGTTGGGCAACTGATGTTTCTTCTAGCAATCCAGTCGGCAAGTCACTTTATATTCTTGGTACAACAATGTCTCAATCATGCGGAACATCATGCGAGGTTATGAGTATTCAAAGTGATAATTTAGCACGGAATATTCCTGCACGTGGTTCATATAACTTCTTTGCATATGGTTATCCAGCAAGCCAGACATTCAGTGGGGGATATCTTTATATAGAATTTACTGATGGAACAAGTGCAAAAATAAATGTCCCTGCATCAACAATCAGACCGGGCGGAGGAAATACAACTGCTACTTGCCCGTTCTCAGCTATAAATGGATACAATGTTCAGGCACGCAATAATGGCGAAAATGTTGCTGTGTCGCAGACGACAAGAGTGCCAAATGGTACAAGGTCAGCCTCTACCAATTTTACTTGTGTAAATGGAGCTTTTGTTTCAGGACCTGAAGTTGCTAATATTGTTTGTGATGCCGGTTATTCATCTATTGGCACTCAATGTGTTATCACATCTACAAATTCTTCCATTACAGTTTTGAGTCCGAATGGGGGAACTTATGAAAGAGGAGATCAGCTAAATGTCAGATGGACTAATTATTCTGGTGATTTTGATTATTATCGAATAATGTTAGGAAATACTTTAGCTAATTCAGAAGTTCAAATAGATGATGGGCGTCAAATCTCAAAATATCAGAATAGCTACAATTCTTTTGCCGTCTGGACATTTGTAGATAGAATCACCTCTACTTCAGGGGTGAGTTCAGAGGCGATAAAAGATGCTTATTATGTAAAAGTAGAAGCTATTAAGAATGATCGTGTAACTGGTGGGGTTATGAATACAGGAAAAAGTTCAATATTTAGTATTAAACCAAATATTACAATTCAGACAGTCGGTTCCTGTACCGATTCTGACGGGGGGAGAAATCCTAACATAGCCGGCCTTACAGATGGACGTGTTAACGGAATAGGTTCCTACTTCAATGATGCATCGGTAGCTTC
>CAYXWP010000031.1:0-10140 GCA_964468845.1 uncultured Candidatus Saccharibacteria bacterium
TGTAGGAATTTATCTTTTCGAACCTTAATGGTATACTAATGATGTATGAGAAAAGACAAAGAAAAAGCAACGCAACTTAGATCGACAGGTAAAAGTTATGATGAGATTAGTAAGTTACTTAGTGTTCCAAAGAGTACCCTTTCCGCGTGGTTTAAGGACCATCCATGGTCTGTGGAAATAGGGAGAAGTCTTGCAAAAAAATCTCAACAGAAATCTTGTATTATGTTGAAGGAGCTTGCTAAGATAAGAGGTGAACATTTGAAAAAACTATATAGTCAAGCAGGGTCTGAGGCAAAAGAAGAATTCGAGATGCTTAAATATCATCCCTTGTTTATAGCCGCGATGATGATATATTGGGGTGAGGGGGATAAATTATCGAAAAACCGTATTTCTATTGCGAACACAGAACCAAGCATGCTACGTGTGTTCGTCTACTTTTTAAAAAACATTTGTCGTATTAAAGATGAAAAAATACGCGCGTGGATATTGGCTTATCCTGATATGGATGTCGAAGTTTCAAAAAAATATTGGATAGAAAATACCGGCTTAAACGAGTCAAATTTTAGAAAGACAATAACTATACAGGGGAAGCCGACAAGAAGGAAATTAAGTAATGGAGTTTGTACTGTTGAATTAAGTAGTACCTATTTTAAAATAAAAATGTTAATATGGTTGAAATGCTTTTCTGAGGCATTGATAACAGATGAATATTATGCGGGCGTAGTTTAGTGGTAAAATATGATCTTGCCAAGATTAAGTCCCGGGTTCGATTCCCGGTGCCCGCACAAATTGGGTGTTTGCAAACAGGGAATAATAGTCTTTTAGTTAGTTAACAAGTCCTTTTTATTATATGGCTTATTTGCTCACATTTATCTCAAAACTGTGGATAACTCTGTGGACAATGTTTATAAGACAGAGAAAATATGGCTTATATTCGTGTCCTATGTCTTTTTATTAATTGTGTATAAGTGCTAATCAAGCGTAACAATTGTATGAAAAACACAAGAGAAAAGGGGAATATTGGCGAGGAAATTGCTTGTATATATTTGAAAAAGCATGGTTTTCATATTCAAGAAAGAAATCATTTAAGGAAGTGGGGAGAAATAGACATCGTTGCTATAAAGGACGGTATTCTGAATTTTATTGAGGTTAAAAGTATTATGGATAAGGGAAATGGGGCAGGTTATAGGCCAGAGGAAAATGTCCATGAGCTAAAACTTAGAAAACTTAGAAGGGTGATTCAAACTTATCTAAACGAAGGTGGGTATGGGATTGATGTTGAATTTAGATTTCATATTATTACGGTAAAACTTAACGAAGTGACAGGGAGAACATATGTAAAGATGCTCAAGGATATAGTTTTATAGTGTTTTTCATTGTGCTGTGTTAGTATAATGGAATTAATAGAGAAATTAACGGAGCGTGGTGTAACGGCTAACATTCCTCTTTTGGGAAGAGGCGACTCCGGGTTCGAATCCCGGCGCTCCGACAAGTAAGATTAAGGTAAGGATCAAACAAGAATAAAAATGTTTAAAAGGATATTGAATTTTTTTGATAAATTCGAAGATGGAGTACGTGGTCATTTGAGCCATTACCCAATAATCTATACCCTAATTGGTGGAGTCGCTATTGTGCTTTTTTGGAGGGGAGTTTGGCATACCGCGGATATTTTACAGGCAAAGGGAGGAATTCTTGGTTTTATATTTTATGAGCCTGTGAATATGATTATAGTCGCAGTGGTCCTCCTTGCCACAGGCCTATTTGTCTCATATTTTATTGGAGACACTGTTTTGATGTCTGGACTAAAGCATCAAAAGAAAATAACAGATAAGACTGAGAGGGAGGTTGAGGAAGAAGAGGTTCAATTGGAAAGTATAAAAGCGACAATGAAGGAGATAAAGAAGGAAGTAGATGAGATTATAGAAGTTATTGAGAAAAAGTAGATAAAAAGAGGGTAAAATTTTGATTTCTTCCACTGTTTTTTCATTTTTTGCGCGACTCTGCCCGATTCATTTCTCTTAGTATTTTATACTAAGCGTTGCAACTCAACATTGAACTCGAGGGGATTCGTTTGGTAAAATTTGAACAAATTGATATAATCATAGTTGTATAACTATAATTGTTTCATATGTACACCAGAGAAATAAAAAACAAGGCGATTGATTTAAGAAGAGATGGGCACTCTTTTTCTCATATTTCCTCCGAGTTGGGTGTCGCAAAAAGCACTTTGAGCCTGTGGTTAAGAGATATTTCATTTCTGCCAAATAAAATAATGTTAGAAACCACAGAAATTAACGCCAGAAAGCTAATTAAAACCAAGAAAATTGATAAAATGTGGTCTCTAGCAAAGGCCTTTGATTTCGCCGACAAAAACGTGGGCGAGCTCTCAGACAGAGATTTGTTTATTCTTGGGATTGGTATTTACATAGGTGAAGGAAGTAAGGTTGGCAACTTTGTCAGGATAGCGAACTCAGATCCTAGAATCATCAGACTATCAATGAAATGGTTTAAAAAATGTTTTGGGCTTTCTGATGAAAATTTCAGAATTAGGATTCATGTGTATCCTGATAATGACGAAAATAAAGTTTTAAATTTTTGGGTGAAGGCGCTGAATGTTAAAAGAGAAGTGTTCTACCCCTCATCTCTCGACAAGCGAACTAATAAAAGCAGAAAGAATAAAAATACTTTACCGTACGGCACGGCACACTTGTCAGTCGTCAGTAATGGGAAGAAAGACTTCGGAGTCTTGTTACATCGCAAAATTCTTGCTAGTATAGATTCTGTTCTAAAATAAATAGAAAGTAAATAGAAAGCGAGGTTAGTTTAACGGTAAAATATCTGTTTTCCAAACAGTTGTCGCGGGTTCGACTCCCGCACCTCGCACCAATAAAACAGCACCAAATAAAATGAAAACAGTACTTATAACTGGAATTAGTAGGGGAATTGGAAAAGCTTTGGCACAAAAGTTTTTGAGTGAAGGGTATTATGTAATTGGTACTTCAATGAATGGAGAATTGGATTTTGCAAACGAAAATCTAAAGGTATTTCAATTGGATCTATTAGATTCAAATAGTATCGATAAATGTGCTGAATCAATTGTAAATTTTAATAAGAGTATAGATATACATATAAATAATGCTGGGGCACTTTTTGATGAAGGCGAACCCGTTATCATCATTGATAAATTGAGAAAAACCCTGGAAGTCAATCTTATCGGACCGATCAATTTAACAGAAAAGATTTTAGCGTTAGTAAATGATGGGGGGCATATTATAAACATTTCATCATCTGCTGGCTCTCTAGAAAAGGTTCATCACGCAGATTATCCTGCATACAAGATTTCTAAATGTGCCTTAAATATGTTTACAACTTATTTAGCCTTTAGATTGAAGGGCAAAATTACAGTTTCTTCAGTACATCCTGGTAGAGTAAAGACTGATATGGGTGCTTGGGAAGGGGATATGACCGCAGATGAGGCAGCCTTGCACATTTTTGAAACTGCAATAAACAAAGACATTGAAACAGGACAGTTTTGGTTTAAGGGGGAGAGGTTTCCGTGGTAGTGGAAGACTCTGCTTTACAGATAAAAGGCACCCGCCCAACATTCTATTGTTGCGCGGGAGATGTCGTGTGTTCGATGTGGTATTTCTTGAGACGAGCGATGAGACAAGAAATGAAAGGGGAGCTTTTGATCGCCGAACAGCATCGTAATGCTTCAATGTCTGATTCGTCATGTATTTCACCGAGCAATTCTTCTGCTTCGATATACTCAAATCCAATGCAATCAGAATCGAATTCAACACATGTGTCAAGAGTCACTGAGTACCCAGGTTTTATTTCGCTTGGGTCCCCCTCCGCCATCTCACCTTCACTGTAATGATCAATCTCCTGCCAACCACATGATGTACAACGGGTTCCGAAAGCCATAGATGTTGCTAGTAAATTGTTGTGCTCGACAAGCATACAAGATTTTCACAAAAATCTCAGTCTCTTACTAGGCTACCACTATAACTATAAAAGTAAATAGAGAGTAAGCAAAATCAAAAAACCACCCTATGGTGGTTTTTTGTTATTCTGTGTAAAGTTGCGCTAGATGGGAGACGCTCGAACAGAATTAAAGTGGAATCTGTTAAAAACGCAAAGCGTCTTATTTTACAGCATCCTTCAAAGCCTTTGCTGCTCGGAACTTAGGAACCTTCATAGCTGGCACCTTAATAGCCTCGCCAGTTCTTGGGTTTCTAGCCTCACGTGCTGCACGCTGCTTTACTGAGAAGATACCAAGTCCTGCTATTGAAACCTCATCTCCTTTCTTTAGAGAGTCGATGATTGAGCTCAATACTACTTCTACTGCTTGCTCTGCTTGGACCTTTGTTCCTCCTAGCACTGCATGTACTGCATCTACAATTCCTGCTTTGTTCATAGTTATTTTTTATTACTATCTAATAATTGTTTCTAACCTCGGTATAATTATATAATAAGCCATTCTTTAAGCAATAGGTGAAAAACTACACATATTTTATCTAGCAAAGTCAATTACACGAGTTTCACGAATAATTGTAACTTTTATTTCTCCAGGGTACTTCAAATCCTTTTCAATTTTGTTTGCAATATCACGAGCCATATTCTTTGCTTCTAGATCAGTTACCTTTTCTGGAGTAACAAAAATCCTTATTTCACGGCCAGCCTGAAGGGCGTATGACTTTTCTACACCAGTGAATGCATTCGCAATTGCCTCAAGATCTCCGAGTCTCTTTAAATAATTTTCTATACTATCGTGTCGTGCTCCAGGTCTTGCTCCAGATATCGCATCTGCTGTTTGTACGATACGAGATTCAACCGTTTCATAAGGATATTCCTCATGATGAGCTTGCATAGCTTTTATTATTTCCTCACTTGCACCAAATTTTTGTAATATTCTTCTTCCGATTTCCACATGTGTTCCAACAACTTCATGATCTAATGCCTTACCAATATCGTGGAGAAGGGCACCTGCTTTTGCCACTGCGACATTAGCTCCTATCTCTTCCGCAATCATTCCAGCAATGTGGGCCATTTCTATTGAGTGTTGTAGAACATTTTGACCATAACTAGTTCGGAAATGTAAACGTCCTAATATAAGGAGTATTCTTTGATCTAAACCAATAACTCCACATTCATAAGCGGCTTGTTCACCTTTTTCTTTAATTGTTTTGTTTATGCTTGCATGTGCAGCCTCAACAACCTTTTCGATCTTTGCAGGTTGGATACGGCCATCTTTTATGAGTTCCTCTAGTGCAACCTTTGCGACATGTCTTCTAACTGGATCAAATGAAGATATTGTGATTGTTCCTGGTGTATCATCAACGATAACTTCAACACCGGTCATTCTTTCAAATGCCTTGATGTTTCTACCTTCCTTTCCAATGATTTTGCCTTTGATCTCATCGTTTGGAATATTAAGAGAAGTAGACATTACATCTGAAGCGACAGAATTTGCCAAACGCTGTATAGATGTAGAAAGAATATCCTGAGCTTTTTTCTCAAGTATTTCCTCACCATTTTGTTCCAGCTTTTGAATACGAACCAAAATATCCTGCTCATAATTTTTTTCAGCAGTTTTAATTAAAGATTGCTTGGCATCCTCGATACTCATACTTGCAATCTTCTCAAGCTCTAGAGCCTTTTCCGCCTCCAGTTTATCAGCCCTTTCTTTAATTGTTTTTATTTCTATAACCTTTTGCTTTATCGATTCTACCTCTCTGTCTATATCTGCCTGCCGTTTATCAAGAATATCCTCCTTTTTAATAAGGCGGGATTCTGTTTGCTGGGCTTTTTCTTCTTTTTCTTTAATCTCTATACGTGCCTCGTCTGTAAGTTCTTTCGCTTTTAGATCGGCTTCCGTGGTAATTTTCTTTGCTTCTTCTTTTGCGGTGAGAAGCATCTCTTTTATTTCGAGCTCCATCGATCCCTTTTTACCAAGAGAGATGATGAGACGTAGATAATAACCGATTGCAATACCGGCTATTCCTGCGAGGCCCAAGAGAAACGCTGCGAATTTTAATGTCATATGCGAATGTTAATTCGCCATTTTTCAACTGTTATTTTCTGTGTTTAATTGTAGTGATTTAGGTGACACGGTAGTTTAAAAGTTTTAAAAAGCGAATTTGAAAATTAAATTTATAACGTTTTTACTGTATCACGACTAGAGAATTTTGTCTACGATACCATATTTCTTGGCTTCCTCAGCGTCCATGAAGAAATTTCTGTCCACATCTTTCTCGATTTTGGAGATTGACTGTCCTGTGTTCTTTGAAAGCATTTTATTAATACTTTCTCGGGTTCTGATTATATGCTTTGCACTTATTTCAATGTCAGATGCCTGACCTTCAGCACCCCCTAGTGGCTGGTGAATCATTACTTCAGAATTTGGTAATGCACACCTTTTGCCTTTTTTTCCGGATGAAAGGATTAATGCTCCCATTGACGCCGCTACTCCGACACAAACAGTCGACACATCATTTTTGATGTTATTCATTGTGTCGATGATTGCGAGTCCTGCTGTTACAACTCCTCCCGGCGAATTGATGTACAAAGTGATGTCCTTTTTTGGGTCCTCAGATTGTAAAAAGAGAAGCTGTGCGATTATAATATTTGCAACATGATCATCTATTGGACCACCAAGAAAGATTATATTTTCCTTTAGTAGCCTCGAGTAGATATCATATGCTCTTTCACCAAAATTGGTCTTTTCTATAACGGTTGGTATTAACATAAATTTTATTTTAAATAGGTAATATTTTTATAATACAGTATGTTTCATATTTGGCAACTTTGGCATTCGGGTATAAACTTGGTGCATGAGAATACATAGATTTTTTTCGCAGGATAAATTATTAGGAAAAGATACGTTGACCATCACCTCCGAGTCAATGTTCAATCAGTTTAAAAATGTTTTTCGGTTTGGGATAGGCGATCAAGTTATTCTTTTTGACAACTCCGGGTTCGATTTTACTTTTTCTATTAGTGGGTACGAGAAGGACTCGATCTTGCTTTCAAAGATTGAGGTTCATGAAAATATTGTACTTCCATCCAGAGAAACATATTTGTTTGCGTCCCTAGTAAAGAAAGATAACTTTGAATGGATTGCGCAGAAAGCAACCGAGCTCGGTGTTTCACATATTATTCCCATCGTCTCTGACAGAAGTGAGAAGAAAGATTTGAACACAGAAAGAATTCAGAAAATAATTATTGAAGCAGCAGAACAGTCGGGTAGGGGGACACTCCCAATACTTTACGAAGTATCCGACCTCTCCTCAGCACTAGAAAATTATGCGCATGTGAGATCTATAGCATGGGATCCAATTGCTCCAAAATTTGTTTCACTCGATATCGAAAATATAAATGGAGCATATATTGGACCAGAAGGAGGTTGGTCGCCACAGGAGTTAGAATTATTTAAACAACGTGGTATTCATACAAGGTCACTTGGTCCACAAATCCTAAGGTCTGAAACTGCTGTCATCGCGGTTATTTCACAATTGATATTTTGATGATGTCTTGGTTTTAATATTTTTAAAACAAAATGCGAGTTGGTTTTCTCACCACTCGCATTTTGCCTTGTAAGAATTTAATTGGAGAAAGTACCTAGAAAATTTATTTTTGATCCTCTAAAAATTGATAGACCTTTTCATTTGTCAGTACTGACTCTGCATAAGTATATGCTTGCTCTGCATTCGCGTCTTTGTAGTGGGATAGAATGAGTTTAACTTCTTCTTCAATTTCTTTTGCATCAACACTAATTTTTTCTATCTTAACAATGTCATTTAAAATAAGTTGAAGTTTTGCTTTTTTCTCTGCATGCGGTCTCCACTCTTTTCTAAGATCTTCAAGTGTCTTTTTTGCGTGCTTAAGGTAGTCCTCAAGTTTCACACCCATGCGCGCTATATCATCTGAGAACTGAGCTTCAATTCTTCGTGTTTCACTATCAACAAGTAACTCTGGAATCTCCACTGATGATGCTTCAAGTATCGCATCTGAAAGTTCAATTCTTTTTTTATCTTGAGCCCGAACTTTTTTGTCTTCCAATAGTGAAAGTTTAATTTTTTCTCTGAAGTCAGCCATGTCTTTAAAGTCACCAAGACTTTTTATAAATTCTTCGGTTAATTCTGGAAGAGATTTTTCAATTGCCTTCTCGTGTTCCTCATCAGACATTTTTTCATGATCATGCCCACTGTGATCTGCTCGAGATTTTCTTATTCGTAAAATTGCATCGTCGATTTCCTTTTCAGATATTTCTACGGCTTCGTCTTTTTTGTTTTTTAAATCTTTTGATATTTTTTTATAGTCTGCCAATTTAATTTCAGGAATGATTGTTGTAATGATTTTAAATTCCAGCGGATTATTTGCTGCAAGTTTTGTTATGCTAATTTCAGGGTGTCCAAGAGCTTCAATTTTTTCATTAATAATAATTTCTGGGTATGTTTTCGATAACGCAAGTTCAGCCATCTCCTCGAGTATAGTCATGTCTCCAACTTTTGCAATCAAAACATTCTCAGGAACTTTTCCTTTTCTGAAACCATCAATCGTAACTTCATTGTTAATGTTTTCTAAAGCCTTCTTTCTAAATGAAGAAAAAATATCTGCAGGTACGGAACCTACAATTTCGACTCTAGATTTATCTAGTTTTGTAACTTTTATATTTTCCATTTTATTTGTTTTCATGATTTTCACAGTCTACCTCATTTACTGTTTTTGGCAAGTAAAAGTGAAATGATAATGAAATAAATTAAAATAAAAAATACCTCCAGTTGCTGAAGGTATTTTTTACACTTAACTTATCCTAAACAATTTTTAAATTCCTTTTTCTAGAAACTGTAATCAACATCCTTTAGCTGACTGTCCAAACTATCCTGCATAGATTGGATATCCGCTTCAGGAGATACTGGTGATGATTGTGACGCAACTGACGCCTGTGTATTTGCAGGAACATTTACTACCGGCGAAACCTCAGGTATTGCATTTTGAGTATTTAGTCTCTGTCCAAAGAAGTATAGAATAACCACAATGATTAATAGAACAACAACAAGTGCTCCGACGATTGGGCCAACTCTCTTTGACTCCTTGCTTGTTGGTGGCAATCCATTCAACATTCCACTTGAGTTTTTTGTATCAATTTCCATGTTTTTATTTTTTTAATTATTAAATTGCAGTTGTAGTTGCGGTGCTTGTTGCTACTGTTGTAGTGGTAGTTGAAGTTGTGGTTGCAGTCACTGGAGTAGGTGTTGCACTAGGTGTAACTATGATTGTTGTTGATGTTGCAGTTGTACTCGTCGCTGAAGCTGCAGACACTTTCCCATTTACGCCAATTTTTAATCCCATCGAATGGGCAATTGCTTGTACAACTGTTTTTAGAGAATCACGTGCGATTTTGACTGCTTTAATTGCCTCATCGCCAAGCTTTCTTGGTTTGTCTAAGCTTATCTCTGTGCTTGTGGATGTTGTACTTGTTGAAGAAATAAATGTCGTGCTTGCGAATGCATTGATAGCTATTGTTGCTTTTGCGAGTTTTTCATCTGCAATTACAAGCGCTGCCTTTGCATTGGTCATGTTTCTGCCCGCACCTTCTGCTTTAGTGATTCTTTCTGATATTTGCTCCCTTGTTCTTGTAAGGTTTGTCAGAGACGTTCGTAGTTCTTTTTCAAGTGCTGCCTTTCTAATTTGGAAAGTATCTACACGCATCTTTCTTACAATTTCTCTCCTTTCGTTTTTTAGTGTTTTAAACATCATTGTTGTCGATGCTTTAATTTCTCTTATTTTTTCTGTAGTAGAAGCTCTTATATCTTTTATAACCTCTTTTTGTTGTACCATAATGTTTCTAACATCATTTTTCTCAAAGTTGTTTTTTATCGCTGGCAACACCTTTCTTACAGAGGTTGTTGTTGCGTTTTCTGCCTTTACAACGAGGGCACCAGCAGAAATGGCTATAATACACACAATAACTAAGCTAGTAATTTTTTTGAATTTCATTTTTTTATTAAATAAACGACTGATAAAAAGTTACTCCTGTAACTACTCAATATTATATAGTAAAAAGACCTTCAATGATATAAGTTGAAGGTCTTTTTATTCACACAATTTTCCGGATATTTATTGACTCATTAC
>CAYXWP010000032.1:0-9923 GCA_964468845.1 uncultured Candidatus Saccharibacteria bacterium
TTCAAAAAACCAATACAAATGCTAGAAGTGATGCATAGGTCTTGAATTTAATACATCTACCAACAACGAGAGAACCCTTAACAAAGCCAATTGACAATGGATCAATAAATAGTAGTCTGAATATAGAACACAAAAACCAACAATTGGAGAATGGACGTATGAAAATAACATTTGAGAGTCAACCTTTTAAGGTACCGAAGTTAATCAAGGCTAGTCAAGCTGCTCAAGTCGAGCTGATTAAGCAATTAAGCACATTCGTGCCAGTTGATGATTGCCAAGAAATTCGAGTTAGCTTTACTGGAAGTTCGTGGAACATGGATGAGTCACCAAGAAGACCGTGGTTCCATGAACCACGCCAAAACATGTATGTGTCAGCTGACATATACTCCGGGTTATTTCGCAAGGGTTTTAAAGTAAAGATTGCATCAACACTTCCTCCCGAAAAGTTGTATTCTACTCTCAAAGCATTCATTGATGAAAAAGGGATCGAGGAGTTTGCATTATTGCTTGAAAAAAGTGGGTACCGTGGTGCAAAGTCTCTTATCGTGAACGACCTACTACCGATTGCCCAAAAGCATCACATCTCACTTCTTGCATCTGCTAATAGATATGCGAATTGCGATCATGACCAGTGCACTAGTTTTTACCGACTTGGGCAAGTCCTTTTGAAAATCAGACGTAACAAACTAGCACAACTAGATATTCATCGACGGCTCTGAAAGAAGTCCCACACGACACACGACCTACGGGTACGGTGTTTTTTATTTTAATACTCACGATATCTTACATTACCCTTATGGCCAAATATATCCAAAAGTAATTTTTTATCTGAACCAAAGTGAGCACGCTTTGGTTTAAACATTTCCAGATTTTTTTCCAGTAAATTTATTGCTTCTAAAGTAAGGTCAGTATTCGCTAATTTATTCGATAAATGTCCAAAAGGGAAAATGATAATATTTGAATGCCCAGTATCTTTGGCCATTTTTTGAACTTCCTTGGCGAGTAAAGGTATGGCTTGATTAACATCATCATTTAATTCTACTGTAATAAGAACAACTATTGCATCATGCAATTCAATTATTCTATCTGTAATTTTTTCAGGTTTGATACCGACCGGTGTATTCGATAGTCTTTTAACTTCAGAACGATAATTTTTACAGTGACATAATAGGGCTCTCATAATAATATTGTATGCGGGGTGGGATTTGAACCACACATTCTTTCCAGTATAAGTGGAACGCTCTACTATTGAGCTACCCGCATATCACTATTATAACATATAAAGATTCCGTGGATTATGCATTAACCCATACACCAAAAACACTGACAGCTTTTGGCATTCAGTGTTTGGTTTAAGTTTGCATCTGACCATGTACTAGTTATATTTTGCCTTGGTTTTACCAACCTAGCATATTTAACCATCCACGAGATGCAAATTCAGAATGCATAGCAGTTTTTGTTCTTGGACCATAGTATCCAACTGCAGGTGATACAAATTTTGCAGATTGATAGTTTGCCACAGCATTTTTTGTAAGTGTACCGTAATATCCAAATGGAATACCCATTGGAACGTTAAGATATCCTAACTCTGACAAAAGTCCTTGTAGAACAACAACGTTTTCACCTCTAGATCCCAAAGTAAGATCTTGACCTACTAGAATATTTGTAAATTCTGAGGCCTTAGCGGTTTTTGTTGGAAAAACAAATACTATTGCCAATGCTAACACTAGACTTGCACCAACAAGTGTACCTGTTGAAACCTTTAGATAATTTGTAATTGTATTCATATGTTTTTTGTTAATTAATTAATAGCTTTACACAAAGGCTCGACCTTTTACTCAGCCCTCTATAACATATATGACGAACTTGTAATCAAATTATTACAAATTACCCTTTTTTAATCCCTCAATATATTGTTCAATTATTCTTGTTCTCTCCTCCATTTTTGCTTCAAATACTGTGACATGATTACTTAATCTTTCAGCAACTGCCATTACTTCGGTCACATCTTCCATCGCCAAAAGAATAATTTCTGGAAACAATTTTGAGTCTGGGTTATCAATATTTAATCTAGACTGAATCTGGCGGGCATTTAGAATAATTACCTTACGACCTATTCCAGGAAAATTATGATCAACTTCAAAACCTCTAAAAAAAGTATGCTCTGGTAAAATTGTTTCTAAAAGTTTTTTTAGTGCTGGAATATTCCACTGACCATTACCTAATTTATATACTATTTTGTTCTCAGTGTCAGATGCCTTAACCTGAAAAGTCTGATAAAAAGGTTCATTGGCAGCCATTACTTTGAAATTTTTATCAAGAATTAGAATTGGTTCACGCATAACGTCTACCACCGTTCTAATATAGGTCCAACTTTCTTCCCATAGCTTTTCAAAGAAATCATTGCCAATGACACCAGAAATATTATTATTTTCAATATTTTTATTAGTATTTGTTTTCATATTTATATAGACGTGTACTGGTTAAAGATATTTCAAAAAAACAAAAAATTACATACTATGATACAATACTGGTACGCATAAAAAGACATCTAAATTTAATAAACTGTAATATATGTAATTGAGCTGTAATTATAATCGAAATTACAATTCTAATTTTAGACCTATTATCATAAGTAAACTCAAGCCTCGTTAAGTAATCTGTAATAGGCTTGTAATATATAGCATTTAATAACGTATTAATATATGTAGTGTCTAAATGCCCCACAATTAAAAATTAAAATGAATCCAAAACAAACCATAATACAACAAAAGATGCTTAGTGTGGCCCACCATGATTTTAACAAAGGGCTGAATTTGCATGCTTTCTTTAGAGTAAATAGCCACGAAACTGGTGAAGACCTTGTGCAGGAGACATTTTTAAAAACATGGAAATATCTAGTCCGTGGGGGCAAGATAGATATTATCAAACCATTTTTATACCACGTATTAAACAATTTAATTGTTGATGAATATAGAAAGAAAAAAGCAGTTTCATTGGATGTACTAGCTGAGGACGGTTTTGATCCTAGCCCAAACGAATCCGAGTCTGAGAAACTATTTGATATTCTTGATGGCAAGACAGCATCGCTTTTGATTCAAAAATTGCCCGAAACGTATGTAAAGATAATGCGTATGCGTTTTATTCAAGACCTAACTTTAAAAGAAATTTCGCTTATTACAGGCGAGACAAAGAATGCTATTGCTGTAAAAGTGCATCGTGGTTTAGAGAAATTAAAGATACTTTATAAGTCACCAGCTATGGTGGTTTAATTATGCACGCTTTATAGGTTATAAATATAGGGATAAATCAATTGCGGGCGATGGAGGAATCGAACCCCCGACATCGGTTTTGGAGACCGAAGTTATACCATTTAACTAATCGCCCTTACTCTCTTACTTCATAAATTTAATTACTTAAATATACCCTATTACTATACCAATATTTCACCATAAAGCAAAAAGCCCTTTTGGGCCTTTTACTATTTCTTTGCTTCTTTGAAAGTTACATGCTTTCGAAGTTTCTTGCTAAACTTCTTAAGTTCTATTTTTCTCTCAACTTTCTTCTTGTTTTTTCGAGACATATAGACCTCGCCTGTTTCTTTGTTCTTTAATTGTATAAGTTGAATCTGTGACATAGTTGCAATACTATATACTATTTTATTAAAAAGCGCAATTTTTCGAATGAGTTGACCAATTTTTGCATGATTCTAACTATAATTTAGATAAAAGAAAATGCGTAGAGGGTAGTAGGTGCTCGCTGTGAAGCAAACACACACCACCACTCTACGCAAATTTTGAAAGGAACACTAGGCGTTCCTCAATACCCTACTCCGAATTGTTGGAAATGCTGACTTCAGGAGGTGCCACCGTGACATTCTCCTCGATTGGCGCGCCCATGCCGCCCCCACCACCACCGCCACTGGTGTTCCAGGGGTAGGTGGTGTCGTAAATAGTGACGCCAAAACCCTGGATGGAGTCGCGAACGGCACCGATGACCTGGAACTTGTAGTCGGTGTAGCCGGTGATATCATTCACCACCAGAGTCCCACCCTCTTTTTCTCCGCCGTTATACTGCCAGTCACCAATGTGAGTAAGGAGGCCACCCTCGCTATACGAGAAGACCTGCACCACAGACCCAGAACGTAGCCCAGTCAAGTAGACCTGGACGTAGTCACTGTTCTGCGAAACCGAGGCAACCATCACCTTACCGTCGAACTTGCTGCCTGCGTAGTCGACTGTGTGGTCGAGCAGAAGTCCCCTTGCTTGAGCATAGGAGTCACCCTTGTTGTTCAGAGCGAACTCCGGGATGTTGGCTTGGTTGTTCAGGGCAATCCCGTTACCAGTAGGACTCACTGGCCCATCATTGGTAAATGGAATTGTCTCAATTACCTCGCCGGTTCGCGTATTGACAACCAGCCACTTTTCAGGTGGGTTAATTGGGTCGTAATGAGTGACCCACTCTTGGGCGTCCGCATCGTACCACCCAACTTCTTGACCAGCTTCGTCTTGAAGGGCCGTGTTCTCTCGAGTCTGACCTTCTGGCATCTTGTACGGCAAGGTTTTCCTGACGTTTTGAAGATGGACAATGACATTGATATCATCGCCCGGCCGCAGCTCCTTGGTGCTAAAGCCACCAAACCGAGTTTGCCGACCGCTTGAATCATAACCCTGAACCCAGAAGTAGAAGTTTGTAACAACCCCCTTGAGAGCTGGGAGCTCCCAGAGAGGATGCGCAGGGTCGATAGGCAAATCAATGCCGTTAATGCTCAACTGGGTGATCGCCCAATGTCCCGCAACCTTCTGCAAGGTGCAAGGCATCCTGTTCGTCCTGTTAAACTGTGCTTCACACCGATAGTACGCAGCCTTCTGCAGTACCAGACCGTCAGCCACCTGACTGACTGTGGGGTCTCCACCGACGACAGGCATCGTCACCGTGACCTGCGCGTTGAGGTTGAAGTTAAAACCGAGGGCGATGAAGATCGCCACGAGAAGTGTGCTGAGTGTTTTCATTCGTTCTGTGAGTTAGTTGTTCCGTCTGTTGGTTTATCCGTAGTTTTTGTTTTCCGTCGTTTTTACTGTTGGTTGGTTTACTTCGTTGTCCGACTCTGATACTTCACCGCGACACGATGTCCTCGGTTGGTATCAAATCCTTTTTCAGCCAAGATCGCATCTCGTGCGGCCTTGGCTGGGTCTTCTGCCATTGTCACCACGGATGTGACTTGCACATCCGTAATAACACTGGGTTCGACCAACTCGACACTCGGTTCTGCTGGCATTGACGCATTGCTATGCTTTCGACTTTCAACGCATTGCATCAAAAGGAAGCCTACTGCACCCAACGCCAACATAATGAGTCCACGTGTGATTGACTTAATTTTCGAGTTCATAACAGTATTTCCAATTTCCCAACCTTCAACAAACAAAACAACCCCACAGTAGTGTGAAGTCATCATTATATTGTCAAAGATCAGAGGGTTTTTGTTTTTTCCCCTTTGTTGCTTTTGTTAGCTGCTGGGGCTGATACTAGCACATAGATATGTACTTGTCAATAGCAACAAAGCACAGTAAAAGAAGTACAATGTAGTAATGAAAAGACTGTTAAAAAGGCTAATTAGGCTCAGAAATAGCCGAAAAAACCATCCTCAACCACTAGTCACCATTTCCCTATCAAAATCTTCTCTGATTAGCAATTTAGCTGAGATGAAAAAGATTGCACCAAACCGTCAGATCGCACCTGTTTTAAAAAGTAATGCATACGGTCACGGACTAAGTCTAATTGCAAATGAACTTAAAAATGAAGAAGCCCCCTTCTTTGTTGTTGATTCATACTTTGAAGCTAAAGCTTTAAGAAACGATGGAATCAAAAAATCACTATTGATAATTGGATTTTCAACCGTTGAATCTATCATTAGAAATAATTTAAAAAAAATTGACTTTACAATTACAAGCCTTGATACACTGAAAGAACTTTCTATAAGAATCAAAAAGCCTACTCATATACATCTTAAAATTGACACAGGAATGAACAGGCAAGGAATTACAATTTCAGAAATTGAAGAATCAATAAAAATTATTAAGAGTAGTCAAATTATTCTTGATGGAATTTGTTCGCATTTTGCCGACGCAGATAATATAGATAAAAGTTTTACAAATAAACAGACACGAAATTGGAATAGTGCAGTAGATACTTACAAAAAACAATTCCATAATTTAAAATATTGGCATATAAGTGCCACTGCCGGTTGTATCCACAAGAACGCATCGGCAAATCTAATTCGACTAGGAATCGGACTTTACGGACTGACGACGATTGAAGGTTTAAACCTTGATCCAGTACTTGAAATGAAAACGATTGTTACAGGCGTAAAAAAATTAGGCGTAGGAGACACAGTCGGCTACAACAACACCTTTGTTGCAGAAAAAGAAATAACAATTGCGACAATACCAGTTGGATATAACGAGGGGGTAGATAGAAGACTATCAAATTGTGGTTTTGTAAAAATTGCTGGAATTTTTTGTAAAATAATCGGAAGAGTAAGCATGAACATCACAATTATAGATGTGAATAATGTCAAAAATATTAAAACCAATGATGAAGTAATTGTTTTTAGTTCAAATAAAGATGATCATAATTCAATTGAAAACGTGGCAAAAACATGCAATACGATCTCCTATGAAATTGCAGTGCATATACCTCAACATTTAAAAAGAATTGTCATTAAATAATTGTGCGCCGAGAGGGACTCGAACCCCCGGTGGCCGAAGCCGCCTGATCTACAGTCAGGTGTAATAGCCGCTATACGATCGGCGCAAAATGTACTGTCCTGTATGAGTCTATCATTTTTTTAATTTCTAGCAAGAGCTTCTTGTCGTGATAACGAATATGCACAAGACCATATCTCATCTTTTGACCTCCAATTTTATAATCCTTTCTTATATATGGTTTTATAAATTGTGAAATGGGAATATTTACTAATCTACTCCAAAATTTTGTAAGTTCATCAACATTTTGATCTGAATAGCAATATAAAAGAACACGAAACTTACTCTCATCCAAAACATACACCTTTCTTAAGAAAGTAATAAATGTCTTTATCATATCTGGGTCACTGTTAGCAAAATCGATAAGCTTTGCAGGGCTATTATCATTTCCCTTATAACCCTCTCCCCAATATAACATTGCACCTATAATTTTTAGTTTTTTAATTTCATTATTTATCTTTCTAAATTTAAAAGTTGGTACTTTATTTTCAAATCTTAGTTTCTGCTCTTCAGCAAAAGTTCTTCTCTTCAAATCGTTTTTTCTCATAAAATACGCTACGCAATCAATGGAAACATTTAATTCCAATAGCCCTCATACTATACTTTTTTGTATAGTATAATTTTTTAACTTTTTTTAAGTGTTTTTGAGAAATTGAAGCCACAACTATATTTTGTGTCAATAGTTGCCAATAGTCAAACACAGTAGTCCAAAACATGAATGGGATTTACTTCTTCAACTCTACACCACCAACACCCTCCAAAATCATTTTACTTTCATTTCTTTTCTTCTTTTTCACATCAAAAGTAAACTCTTCTCCTTTCAAACCAACTGTGATTGTACCTCCTTTAGTTACTCCCTGAGAAATCATTAGCGAAGCAACAGGTGTAAGTATTTTGTTTTGTATCAAACGCTTTAAAGGTCTTGCCCCGTATTGTGGATTGTAACCTTCTTTTGCTAGGTAAGATAATACTTGTGGAGAAACAGTTAGAGTAATGTCCTTTGATTTTAATCTTTCTGAAACAATATCAACCTGAATTTTCACAATTTTTTCTATAGATTCTTTACTCAAAATATCAAAGAGAATGATGTCATCAATACGATTGAGGAATTCTGGTCGGAAATAGTCCTTTAGGCTAGACATCACCTTGTCCTTCACACCTTCATAATTTTGCTTCTCAGAATTTTCATTTGTTGATGAAAAACCAATTTTTTCCATTCTTTCTATAAACTGCGCACCGATATTTGAAGTCATTATTATAACTGTATTCTTGAAGTTTACTGTTCTACCCTTTGAATCAGTCAAACGTCCATTATCAAGAACCTGAAGAAGAATATTAAATACTTCAGGATGTGCCTTTTCAATTTCATCAAAAAGAATCACGGAATATGGGCGACGACGAACAAGCTCGGTAAGTCCACCTCCCTCATCATGTCCTACATATCCTGGAGGAGCTCCGATAAGCTTCGAGACTGAGTGCTTCTCCATGAACTCGGACATATCTACTCGTATTAAAGCCCTATCATCGTTAAACAAAAATTCAGTTAATGCTTTTGTTAATTCAGTTTTACCAACACCTGTCGGCCCAAGGAAAATGAATGAACCAATTGGTCTTTGTGGATCTGCAATACCAGCACGAGATCTCTTTATAGTATCTGAAATTTTCTTTACAGCTTCATCTTGACCGACAAGCCGCTTCTTCAAAGCTTCCTCCATTTGAGCTAGCTTATGAGCTTCCTCCTCCATCATTTTTGTAATTGGAATACCAGTCCAACGCGCCACAACCTCAGCAATATCCTGTTCAGTAATTTCTTCTTTTAAAATACGCCTTGATGACTGTAGCTTCTTCAATCTCTTGTTCTTGGAATCTAAATTCTTTTCTAAATCTGGAATTTTTCCATAACGAATTTCTGCAGCTTTGGACAAGTCTGAACGCGCTTCTGCGCTTTCAGCCTCAATTCTCAATGATTCCAAATCCTTCTTAATTTTCTTTATATCAGTAATAGTTTCTTTTTCATTCATCCATTTCAATTCAAGCTCTGAAGTACTTTCCTTGAGATTGGCTATTTCCTCCTCGATTTTAAACATACGAGCCTTAGACTCCTTGCTAGTTTCCTTTTTCAAAGCTTCACGTTCAATTTCCAATCTCATTATTTTTCTTCTTGTCTCCTCAAGCAAAGGTGGCATATTTTCAAGAGAAATTTTCAAAGCGGAAGCAGCTTCATCGATAAGGTCAACAGTTTTATCAGGTAAAAATCTATCAGAAATATATCTACTTGAAAGATGAACAGCGGCAACAATTGCATCATCTGTAATTCTCACACCATGAAATAATTCATATTTTTCTTTAAGACCTCGGAGAATGGCGATTGCATCCTCAACAGAAGGCTCACTAACAAATACAGGTTGGAAACGACGTGTCAGGGCTGGATCTTTTTCTATATGCTTTTGATACTCGCGAAGCGTTGTCGCCCCAATAGCTCGAAGCTCACCACGAGAAAGTGCAGGCTTAAGCATGTTTGATGCGTCCATTGATCCTTCTGATGCACCAGCGCCAACAATAGTGTGGATTTCATCAATAAAAAGAATAATCTTTCCATCTGCTTTTTCAACTTCTTTTAGAATATTCTTTAATCTTTCTTCAAATTCACCGCGGTATTTTGTGCCAGCGATAAGCGAGCCGAGATCAAGTGAGACTAGCTCCTTGTCCTTTAATGACTCTGGAATGTCCCCTTGCGCCATACGTATTGCCAATCCTTCTACAATCGCAGTCTTTCCAACACCAGCTTCACCTATCAAGATAGGATTATTTTTTGTTCTTCTTGAAAGAATTTGTATTACGCGAAGGATTTCATTATCTCTTCCTATAACTGGATCCAACTTGTTTTCCTTTGCTAACTTTGTAAGACTTCTTGCGTATTTTGAAAGCGTACGGAATTGCTTTGGTTTGTTTTCAACAACAAAATTTGAAGTTTTAAATTCTTCAATAATTTTTAGAACACTTGCGCGTTCAATTTTGAAACGAAGCAAAATATCTTTTGCTGGTCCTGGGGAATCAAAAAGTGCAACAAAAAGATGCTCTGTTGAAATAAATTCATCTTTGAGGCTTGCTGTAATTTTCCCTGCATTTTCAAGCACAGTACCGAGTTCAGGAGTAATG
>CAYXWP010000033.1:0-9623 GCA_964468845.1 uncultured Candidatus Saccharibacteria bacterium
AACTAATTGTGACGGTTTCCAACCGAATGAAACAGGGAAGGGTTGGCGACTGAAGTTCATCACCCTCATTACGCCTTCACCTTTGAAACCTGGGTCCCAAGGCACATGGTTATGGAACATGGCGATGCTGTTGAAATCGGGGACACTCCCGTTCATGAGCATAAACTCACCATTTGCCGTGCTACTTCTCGGGCGAAGCTCTGCATAGAGGTCTCTCTCCATGCCCAATGCGATGCCAGTGCCAAGTAGAATGCTTTCCATGTGGTTGAGCATGAATGCATTTACGAGTTTGCCTTTGACCCTTGCATGCCCAAGTTTATGTTGTAGGCTCGCGTCAGGCTGGCCTCTGAAATCCCAGAGCACTTTTCTTGCGTGAGGGTTTTTTGGATCCATTTCCGCGCTGACAATCGCACGAGTTGCTACGTCATACCCGATGTCTTCGTCGTCGTGGCAGATTTCCGGCATTGTTGCCCAAGGGGAAACAAGAAAAACCCTAACGATTGGTTTTATCATATTAAACTCGCTTTCTTGTAAATTGTTCAGTTGCTACTAGCCTTATCCTATATTTTTAGTTTAAAATGTCAATCCTTTAGTTTTACTGCTCCTGAATAATCAACTTTGTATTCAAGTAATAGGGAACCACTTGATTCAGACATTTGAGAGGATTTTAATTTGAGAAAATAATGCAAATCATCATTAAATAGATTCATACCTTTACCAAAAACTATTGGCTCTATTGTTAGGTAAAGGGTATCTACTACTCCTGCCTTCATAAACATTGTGTAAATAGTTGAACCTCCACATATCGCTACTTCTTTGTATCCTCTAGATTCCAATTCGGCAATCAATTCCAGCGGACTTTTTTGGGTTATCTCCGCTCCCTCATATTCCTTTGGATCTGTATCTGCAGGTGCGTATACTATATTTATTCTGTCTTTAAGTGGTCGGCCAAGGGTTTTGTACGTATTAAGACCCATAATTATAACTCCTGCACGCTTTGTAATTTCAATAAAGCGTTTTTTATCTGCTTTGCTCGTCCACATTGCTGCATGTTTGGAGTCCTTTGCTATGAAGCCATCTGCCGTTGATGCCGCAATAATAAATGTTTTAATCATATTGTTTATATTATTTCAATATTTCGTCTATTTGTCTATGTAATTTTTCAAGGTCTCCGTTATTGTCTAGGGCTTTAGTTGCACTCTGCATTACTATTGGAACTTCATAATCTGAATCCGCCTCATGGTCTTTCATAAATTGATCAAAGGTTTTTTTGTCGTCGCCCTTGTTTTCGTTTCTTTTAACCATTCTCTCATAACGTATTTTTGGATCTGCCTCAATTCGAATCAAGGTAAAACCCGGAGTTTCTTTCAAATATTCAATATCAGACAGCCTCCTAACTCCATCGATTACGATGATGTCACTGTCAATTTCTCTTACGTCTTTTGCAATTATTTTGGCAAGAATATTTTGCCCATAATTTTCTCTAAGAACTTGAGACATCTTTTGCATGCTTTCTCTGCTGATCTCCTCATCAATTCTTGTGAGCACATCCCGAAGGGCAGTAGAAAAACGGCAATCTTTTGCCCCATATTTTTCTATAATGTATTTTTTAACAGTTCCTTTCCCGCTGGCAATCATTCCTGTCAGTCCTATAATTTTTTTGGGCATGTTATTTAATTTCTATCTTGTGTTCAGTTTTTAATTGTTTGATTTTACCGTTGAGGATTAAATCGCTCTCAACCGTATTTATTTTCTTTGCCCCCGTGATGATGTCTCTACTCCTTTCTTTGGTCGGTACAAGCTCTATTGGTTCTGAAAGTGTTTCGAACATTACTTGGCAAAAGCGTTCACCAGGATACAGGCGCACAATTTGAGATTGCGTATTGTTTCTAATCGGAAGGGTAAGCTGACCATCATATCCGGAATCAATGATTCCAGTAAGGTCCAAGGAAAGCCCTCTTCTGTTTGTTGAACACCTTGGATACAAGACTGCCATTAGATTATTTGGGACTTTGATAGACTCAAGAGTGCAGACAAGCACATATTCACCAGGAAGTAAGTCAAAATATTGTCCTTCTTCCATTTCTACTACATCAAAATAGTGATCATTGTTTTGGTTAAAGCTTATAATATCAAGAGATTTTCTACCGCCTGGCACGATGGCCCATCTTTTTGGAATCATGAAAGTAAAACCAAGTCTTAGATCGACGGAATGGTTTTGTAATTGAAAGTTGTCCAGTGGGGGAGTGAAGACAATCTCATTATTTTTAATTTTCTCAATTATTTGTTTTTTTGTGATTATTGACATGGTGTTTAATTAAGAATTAATAAGCGACTATTTTTATTCCAGTTATTGGCTCAGATGGCTGGTATTGTTTTGTAAGATTTTCAATTATAGAATCAACCACTGTGTAATCTCTATCCTCAATTCTCTTAAAAGTATTTTTCGGTAATTCCAGTACAATTTTCTTGTGTTTGTTTTTACGTTTTAGTAGCTCTTTTGCTGCTTCATAATGCGAATCATATATATGAGCATTTGAAATAGAGTGGCTATATATACCAGGTTTTACCTTGAGCTCTTGCGCTAGTATGCATTGCAGCAGGGCAAAGCCAAACACATCAAATGGAACGCCTAGAATTACATCATTTGAACGCACAATGTTGTGCAAGTGAAGACGCCCTCCAATAATATTCACAGTAAACGTATATGGGCACGGAACATTTTTCTTTTTTGTTAAGGAAAGTCCATCTAGTGCTGGATCCCAAGTCACTATAACTCCATGTCGTGAACCCGGTTCTTTTCTGAGCAAATCAATTAGTAGTTGCAATTGGTCGCGTCCAAAATGTCTTCTCCATCTATATCCATAGGCAACTGTCACAACATCTCCGGGGTTGGTAAAGTCATCCCATATTTTTGTATATTTTCTTAAAAAATCTTCAGGCTTTCTTGACCCCATAATAAACCATGCCTGTTCTGCAACCGGAGCCTTGATGGGGATTTTTCTGAGAGTCAAAATTGGAAAGCCGTCCTTTTCAATATCAGTGGAAAAATGTAAACCAGGGACTGCTTTTGTTAAATAAGTAGCTCTCTCACTGTTCGCTTGTTTGCTCTTATTTACTTCTTCTTCACCCTCAGTCATGATCTTCTTCACCATGCCTTGGTATATTTCATCAAATTTTGTCATTGCAGATTAATTTATATATAATGCTACTATTATACTCCAATGAACAATCGATATCCATATTTACCAGAAGGAAGAATTATCAAGTATGTTCCGGCCTCGGACTCTTTTATGAAAGAGGCAATGTATATGAGAAATACATTTTCCACCGATACAAATCATCCAACAGGCGCTGTTGTTGTAATGGAAGGAAAGATAATAGGAAAGGGAGCAAATCAGTCGGCTTTAAAGAATAAAAAGTTAATTGAATTGCACAGAAACGGTCTTTGCGTAAGGAAGTTTTTAAAAATTAAGTCAGGAGAAAAGTATTGGTTGTGTCCAGGGTGTGCATCGTGTAAACATCATGCAGAAACAAGGGCAACGATAGATGCTATTAAAAAGAATGGTTCAGCAAAAGGGGCGGATTTATATTTATATGGTCATTGGTGGTGTTGCAAACCGTGCTGGGACTCAATGATTAATGCGGAGATAAGAGACGTCTACCTTGTAGACAAGGCAGATGATTTATTCAAAAAATAAATGAAACTCAAAATCAAAAAACTCTATCCCGACACGAAACTTCCAAACTATGCGCACCCTGGTGACGTTGGTTTGGATTTATTTTCTAGAGAGAATTATGAATTGAAACCAGGTGAAAGAAAAATATTTTTTGTTGGTTTTGGTTTGGAATTTGAAAATGGATATGCAGCCATAGTTAAGGACAAAAGTAGCTTACCTAAAAACGCTGGTATTCATACTATGGGTGGGGTCTTTGATGCGGGATATCGTGGTGAATACAATGTTCAACTTATAAATCTCGGAAATGAAGCTTATAAAATAAAAAATGGAGATAAGATTGCACAGCTTGTTATTTTCCCTGTGATTATCGCCGATATAGAAGAGGTTGAAAAATTGAATGAGACAAGTAGAGGGGAAGGGAGATTTGGAAGTACGGGGAAATAAAAAATTCTAAAAATTGACGTCTTTTTATAATTGTTGACTAATACATATTATTCTGTAATATGCATATTAGATCAAACACAAACAACGAAAAACAGACAACGGACATTAAACGGCGAAAGGACATAACAGATGAACAAACCAACTGTCGGATCATTTGACCACTTTCAGTGGTTGAACAGGGAAATCTACTGGGAAGCAAATAACAAGATCTATCCCAGCAGATCTGAGCTGATCACAAAGGTTGCTTGTTACACCGCCAGGCTCAGGGAAAAGGGGATTCATGCAGGCAACCGTCCAGTCATCATTCACAATGCTGTCATGGCATTCTCATGGTTGATGGCGTTTGCAAATCAAGTGGGGATTACTGGAATCCACTGGCACATGTACGAGAGGTTTGCTCGCTGCCCGTATTGCACAAAGTACCCATGTGGTTGTGTGAAGGGACCCAAGCCGCAGAGGAAGATATTCGCTCGTGATGACACCTCTTCTGTCTTGGTGTGTGCATTCCAAGACCATCTCGCTGGGCTCTACCCCAAGAACACACTTGAAAGATCTGGTTTGCACTTGATGAGCGAAACGGCAGAACTTCAGGAAGCATGGATGACTCACAGGAGGTTCAATAACCAAACCAGTTGGCTCCATGTTCTTGAGGAATTCTGTGACATTATCGCACACCTCTGCGCTGTCGCTCATTGCGCAACTTTCAACCTCTCGGGCTTCATGGTTCACACCTTCAAGAACGGTTGCCCTGGGCCTTGTCGCCAGCCAAAGTGCGTGTGTGGCTACACCGAGACCGCGGATTCGATGGTGGTCAAGGGTTAGGTGAGCCTGACCATGTTGGAGAAGTTTAAGCGTTACGAGTTTTGCGAGGGTTTGTCCGCCGAGACGACCCTCGCATTTTTTTATGTTAAAATTACCCCATGGCAAAAACTACATCTAAATTTATAGTTATCGAAGGTGGGGAGGGGTCTGGTAAGTCTACAATGTTGATGCGATTGAAAGAAAAGCTTGGTGACAAAATTTTGACAACTCGCGAACCTGGGGGAACCCCTTACGCAGAAGTTATAAGAACAATTGTAAAAAATAATCCTTTAGCAAAGACGACTCCAGTAGAAACCACCCTCTGCCTAATGTTCGCTTCAAGATATGACAATATTCAGAATATGATAAAGCCAGCGTTAGACAAAAATCTTTCAATAATTACAGATAGATTTGACGCTTCATCATATGCATATCAAGTTTGGGCACAGTCAAACGGCGGAGTAGAAGATTTATTCTGGAAACTTCGAGAGCAAATGCCAATTAAGCCCGACCTGTATGTGTTTTTTGATGTAGATCCTAAAATTGGAATAAAAAGAGCAAATTCTAGAAACCAATCGCTTCTTCAAGGGAAGCAATACGACCATTTTGATGACAGAGAGCTAGATTTTCACAATAAGGTTCGAGAGGGCTATTTGAAATTTTTTAAAAAAGTTCCACATTTAATAATTGATGCAAATAAAAGCTTTGAGGAAGTCGAGAAAAACTTCTTTGAAGAAATAAATAAAATTATATGAAACTAACAACACTTTGTTTTCTTCACACAGGTTCGGATATATTACTAGCGATGAAGAAGGTGAGGTTTGGTGCTGGGAAATTGAATGGGGTAGGTGGGCATGTCGAAGAAGGGGAAACAGTTGAGCAGGCGATAGTTCGAGAAGCTTATGAAGAAATTGGTGTGAGTATAAACGAAGAGGGTTTGGAGAAAATGGCAGTACTTCATTTTAAATTTGATAATAAGCCGGAATGGAATCAGGAATGCCATGTTTTTCTTACCTCAGAATGGGAAGGCGAACCCACAGAGTCTGAAGAAATGAGTCCAGAATGGTATTCAAAAGACGATTTGCCATTTGAAAAAATGTGGGAAGATGATAAGTATTGGTTGCCGAGGATATTGTCTGGAGAGCGAGTAAGAGCACACTTCTCCTTTGATGAAAATCAGAAAATTAAACCCGACTTTACAATTGAACCTTTAATAGAATAAGATTGAAGAATAATAATAAATTCCATGAAAGATATACAAATCAAAAAATTGATAGAAGCAGAAAAGAAGCGACAAAAGAAAGTTATAAATTTAATTGCATCAGAGAATTACGCTTCAAAGGATGTGCTTGAGGCGCTTGGTTCTATTTTTGATAATAAATACGCGGAAGGATACCCGTTTGCTCGATATTATGGTGGGCAGGAAAATACCGATAAGCTCGAAGTCCTTTGTCAGGAAAGAGCACTTAAACTTTTTAAACTAAAAAAGGATGAATGGCATGTGAACGTTCAGCCACTTTCTGGAGGGCCAGCAAATCTCGCTGTGTATCTCGCACTTGTTCCTCAGGGAGAAAAGATTATGGGGCTACCGCTAACTTCTGGTGGGCACCTTTCTCATGGACAGAAAGTTTCAATTACAGGGAAAGTTTGGCAACAATTGCCAATTGCCATAAACGCAGAAACTGAACTTATCGATTATGAAAAAATGAAGGAAGATGCAATAAGAGAAAAACCTACACTTATAGTTGTCGGGTTCACAGCATATCCAAGAATTGTTGATTTTAAAAAGTGTAGAGAAATAGCGGACGCATGCGGGGCGTATCTAATGGTTGATATGTCACATTTTGCTGGGCTGGTAGCTGGTGAAGCATATCCAACACCTTTTGATTATGCGGATATCGTCACTACAACAACTCACAAAACTTTACGAGGTCCAAGAAGCGCCATGATTTTTGCAAAAATTTCAAAAATGAAAAATGGATTCAAGAACAAAGAAGGAAATGAGGTGAGCATTGCGAACTTTGTCGATAAGGCAATTTTTCCAGGAATTCAGGGTGGTCCGCACATGGGTCAGATTGCGGGCGTTGCGGTCGCTTTGAAAGAAGCAGATTCGGGAGCTTTCAAAAAATATGCAAAACAAGTTATAAAAAATGCACAAGCGCTTGCGAACAGATTATCTGAGCTTGGCTGGAAAGTTATTTCTGGAGGAACAGATTCTCACCTAGTTCTCGTAGATACATGGATGGATGGAAAGGGAATATCTGGATCGGAATCTGAAAAGAGACTTGAGGCTGAGGGAATTATTGTAAATAAAAATACAGTACCTGGGGAAAAAAGATCTGCCTTTGATCCATCTGGTATTCGCATGGGAAGTCCTGCCGAGACAACAAGAGGTAGAAAGGAAAAAGATATGAAAAAGATTGCAGAGAGAATTGACAAGATTTTGAGAAAATAAATACCCTATGTCGCCGGTTGCGACACAGGGTGTGGGGAGGGATGATGGTGACTATGGTGCTACCACTGGTGGAGTCGACCAGGAGCAGAAAGAAGCCACACACGTCATGCCTACCCACCAATGGTAAAGTAACACAGACAAGTCATTCGTCAAGTTTTAGTGGATTTTAATATTTTAATGTTACAATAAATATATGACAGACAAACTGATAAAAACCATTGTAATAGCCCTAGAAAAGCAAGGGGTTGCCAATCCTATCGTAAATTTAGAACATCCAGAAGACAATGCTTTCGGCGATTTTTCAAGTAGTGTGGCTTTGGCGTACTCAAAACAGTTAAAAATCAGTCCAAAGGAGCTGGCCGGGGAAATAATCGAAGACTTAAAAAGTCAGAATATAGATGAAGTGAAATCAATTGAGATAGCCGGTCCAGGTTTTATTAATTTTAAATTAAAAGATAGTTATTTCACAAGCGAAATCGTAAATTTTTCAAAAAAAGGAGAGAATGTTGGAAAAATTTCTGCTGATAATGGTAAAAAAATAATGGTTGAGTATACAGACCCGAATCCATTTAAAATTTTTCATATTGGGCACCTTATGGCAAATACAGTAGGGGAATCACTTTCTAGAATCGTTGAATTTTCAGGAGCAGAAGTGATCCGTGCTTGTTATCAGGGTGATGTTGGACTTCATGTGGCAAAAACTCTTTGGGCAACACTGAACGATAGAGGGAATAGTAAAAAAAGTGACGAGGATTTGAAAGAGATAACCGTGAAGTATCTCGGTGATATGTATGTGATAGGGAATAATAAATACGAAACAGATGAAAAGATAAAGCAGGAGATTATTGAAATAAATAAAAAAGTATTTGATAAATCGGATAAGGAAATAAACGAAGTTTACGACCTTGGAAGAAAATTAAGTCTAGAATATTTTGATGAGATTTATAAAAAATTAGGCACAAAATTTGATCAGTTCTATTTTGAAAGTGAAGTAGCCAGCGATGGTATAAAGGTGGTTAAGGAATTTCTTGCTAAAGGCATATTTGAAAATAGCGAGGGAGCTATTGTTTTCCCAGGTGAAAAATATGGCGAACATACTCGCGTTTTTATCAATTCCCAAGGCTTGCCAACCTATGAAGCAAAGGAAATTGGTCTTACCAAGAAGAAGTTTGAACAGCACTCAGATCTCTCAGAATCAATTGTGATTACAGCAAATGAGCAGAATGCTTACTTTAAAGTTATTCTAGCGGCTTTGAACGTAATGTATCCAGACATCGCTTTGAAAACAAAACATATTAGTCATGGCTTGCTCCGTCCTTCATCTGGCAAAATGTCTTCTCGAAAAGGAAATATTGTTTCTGCGGAAGTTCTCATTGAAGAATTTGAATCTCTTGTCGAAGAAAAATTAAAGGATAGAAAATTTGATAAAAGTGAACATGATGACGTCCGTAAAGAAGTAGCTATCGCTGCTTTGAAATTTACAATACTTAGACAAGCTATAGGAGGGGATATTATTTATGATCCAACGAAAGCCATTTCCTTTGAAGGAGACTCTGGTCCGTATTTACAATACGCTACTGTTCGTGCAAATGCTGTACTGGAAAAAGCAAAACTTGCTGGAATTTCTGAATCAATAAAAGACATGCCAGAGAATGTTGATTTTCTAGAAAAAATGTTAATACGTTTTCCCGAAGTTATTGAAAGAGCTAGAAAAGAATATTCTCCACATTATATCGTTACCTATCTTACAGATTTGGCATCTGCTTTTAACTCATATTATGCGAACAATCAGTTGATAAATATAGAAGATTCGTTGTCTCCATATAGAATTGTTGTAACAAAAGTTTTTTCTCAAATCATGAAAAAAGGCTTGTGGATACTAGGTATTTCAGTGCCTAAGAGAATGTAGTCCACAGAGAAAACACATTAAACTGCTTATTCTACGTATAAACTATTGACTTTATTTCATATCCAAGTAGAATGGTATCCACGCCTTAAGTAAGGTGTGTTTAAAGAGTTTTTTGACAATTATAAGTTATGCATAGAACGTAGAAATACGTGCAAGTCTATGTTTATTTGAAAACAATGATTCCCGTCGATTTATTATTCACAATCGACAAGGGCGAAGATCAAACCAATAGCATCTAAAAAATAAGTTCAGAATAAAAAACGTTTAATTACTGTTTTCTATTTTGTTCCGTTCATTTTAGTTAAGAGTTTGATCCTAGCTCAGGATGAACGCT
>CAYXWP010000034.1:0-9322 GCA_964468845.1 uncultured Candidatus Saccharibacteria bacterium
GATGAAATTGGTACACCATTTTGTGTGACTGTGGATTTTGACACTGTTGAGAAAGAGGCGGGTGTTACGGTTAGAGATCGGGATAGTGGTGGACAGGAGAGGGGGGAGATAGGAAAGATTAAAGAATATATTCTGAATTATTTATAGATATCGTGATCACCTATGGTATGTAGCAGTACATTGTCTTTGTCTATATATTCAAATACAATTCGTATTTTGTAATTGACATAGAAACTATATTTTTTGGCCAATCTGCCATGAAGTTTATGTACTTTGAGGACTTGATGATTTTTGCTATCCTTTAATAATTCTATTTTTTCTTTAATTTCAATTTTTAAATATTTATCAAGCTTATCATAAGCTTTAATAAAAAATGGAGTGTAATTTATTTTAAGCATTTCGGAATTTTTTTGCTAGCTCATCCAAATCACCATGAAATATTTTTCCTTCCTTCGCCTCTCTTTCAGATCTAAGTACAGCTTCAACAGCTTCATCCTCACGAAACTTATCTAAAGCTTTTCTCACGAGCTGAGCCTTATTGGCGTAGTTTCCTGCCCGAACTTCGTTTTCTATATATTCCACCATACTTGGTGGTAAGGGAACTGATATTGTAGTCATTTTTTTGTTTATTATTAGTTTGTAAATGTATGATAATGTAATATGATAATATCATATATACGTTTGGGGGAATATATTGACATACCCAATATTTAGGTGTATACTACAATTAACTTTGGATAGTACTTTGAAAGGATATGCTTGCGAAGTAATGATAAGTGATGATTTTTCGTTATAGCAAAAAGTGGCTTAATATATAGGCTATTTTCTGCTGTGGCGAAGAGTCCAGCAATTAACGAACAAAAACCCGAAAGGGAGAAAGGATGACGCCATGAATAAACCCATGACCCCATCGACAGAAACAATGACGGGTGATCAAATCAACAAGGCGGTGGCAACCACTCGAGCCATGTTCGAGAAGCACGCTCCAGAGTTCAACAAAGATGCTGTGCAACAAGCCCTCAGTGCGAAAGGGTTAGCCCACGACCTTCTTGCGGTCTTCCGCAAATACATTGAGTTGTTCAGCAACCTGATTATGCGGCTCGTGCAAGTTGACCGCAGGCGGACGCCAGAAGAGGCAATCGCCGCCACTGGACGGAAACAGTACGTAAATTCAGCGGTTGTCGCAGCTATGCCTAAGGGCAGTGGCGACGAAGCCAAGGTCATCTTTTTCAAACCAGATGCGTCGGCTTATGATGCGAATGGTTGGATGAGCGATGAGAAACTGGAGCAAGAGTATGCATCGCGTAATCTCAAACCCGCCGACCCGTATTCACTCGCCGCCGTCAACGAAGGCGACCCAGCTTTCGCGGACGAGCACCCCAATGCAACCCATTGGCAGGATGCTGATGGGAAATGGTGCTACGCCGCTTTCTGCCAGTGGGATGACGAGCGTCACGTGAACGTCCACCGCTACGACTTTCCACTGGCATGACCTTTGGTGGTTCGCTGGCCTCGCAAGTTAGCTCTTGGATTTGTGTCACTGTGTACTTTTTGCACTTTGACCTTAGTACTCACGGACTCGTTCGCAAGAACGAGTCCGATTTTCGTGTTAACATAAGTAACGGTAGTAGGTGAATATGTCAGTGACTACGTGTTTCTGGCTACCGAATCCAGTATCCACACATTGAGAGTATCTGAGGTTAAGATTTCAGATAGAGTGGTGTGTGTAGACACTTTAAAAAATTGAAGATACTTGGTACAAAATGCTAGAGCATTGTGATGCTAAATACGATTCAACTCCGAGATCGCAAAGGGCTTCGAGGAGTGGTGACATTGACGGCATTTTGTACATAGTGGCCGCTTTCAACCAGTGGAATGACGAGCGTAACGTGAACGTCAACCGCAACGACAACAACTGGAATGACAATTGGTGGTTCGCTGGCATCGCAAATCTTTTCATTTCTCTCCTGCATAGTACGACTTCTTAGTCGGCCTTTAAGGGAGAGTTTTGTTTTATTAGCTGACCATACCATCCACCCAGATTTCTACCAATTTCATGTAATGGCGTATATAAAGTAATATACTTTTTATTATCCAATCCTTTTGTTTCCCATAAAATCATTATTAGTATCTTAACTGTATCTAATTTACGTATTGCTATTTTAATGTATGGAATTTTTTCTGATTTTGATAAAAAAGCAGCAGATGCTATCATTTCAATTATTTCTATAAAAATTTCATCAATTCTATTTCCCAATGAATATCTTTGTGATTTTGGTATAGTGGCGTGACATTCATTCCATAACCTATATACATTTTTCATCTTCTCGAGCACTGGTAAAATCATTGGGGGGGGGGGTAACATTATTGGTATGAGTCATATTAAATTTATTCATACTTACGATAATATCATTTCTATAGAAAATTTACTTGAAGCATGGGATGAGTTTGTTGTTGGAAAGAAAAAGAGAAAGGATGTTCAAAGATTTCAATTACGATTTATGGATAATATTCTTGATTTACATTTAGAATTAAAAAATAGGACGTATATACATAATGGATATGAAGCTTTTAAGATTTCTGATCCTAAACCAAGAGATATTCATAAGGCAAGTGTGAGAGATAGGATATTGCATCGTGCAATCTACAGGAAACTCTACCCATTTTTTGATAGAACTTTTATATCAGACTCATTTTCATGTCGTATGAGAAAAGGTACACATAAAGCTGTAAAAAGATTTACTATTTTTTCTCGTAAAATCTCAAAGAATCATACTAAAAGTGCCTGGGTACTCAAATGTGATATTAGGAAATTCTTTGCATCAATTGATCAAGATATCCTTATGAAAATACTTAGCAAATATATTATTGATAAAGATGTGCTTTGGCTCATATCGCAGATTATTAGTAGTTTTCATTCAACTAAAATAGGTACAGGTTTACCTCTTGGAAATTTAACCTCGCAACTTTTTGTAAATATCTATATGAATATATTTGATCAATTTGTTAAACATAAATTAAAAGTAAAATATTATATTCGCTATGCAGACGACTTTGTAATTTTTTCCCAAAATAAAGAGTGGCTTAAAGATATTTTGGCTAGCATGAATACTTATTTACTAAATGAATTAAGATTATCTTTACATCCGAATAAAATATCTATCAGGACTATCGCGTCAGGTGTAGATTATCTTGGTTGGGTAAATTTTTCAAATCATAAAATTTTACGAACTGTGACAAAGAAAAGAATGTTTAGAAATATTAAGATGATGAAAGGTAAAAAAGCGACTGTTCAATCCTACCTTGGGTTGCTTAGTCATGGTAACACCCACAAAACAAAGCAAAAAGTCTTTAAATATGCTACATTTATTTGACAATGCAATTCAATAAAAAAACATTAGCAAACGGTTTAAATATTATTACCGTGCCGATGACTGATAACCCCGCGGTCACTGTTCTTGTTATGGTTTCCACTGGGTCAAAGTATGAAGACAAGAAAACAAATGGCTTGTCTCATTTTCTTGAGCATATGGTTTTCAAGGGAACACCGAAGCGACCAAAGGCAATTGATATTGCGAAGGAGTTAGAATCTCTTGGTGCGCAATACAACGCATTTACTTCTCAGGAATATACCGGATATTATGCAAAAGTTAATCCAGAGAATATTGATACTGCGCTTGATGTTGTTTCTGATATTTATTTGAATCCTCTGCTCGACTCAGCTGAGATTGAAAAAGAGAAGGGTGTGATAGTCGAGGAGATAAGAATGTATCAAGACATGCCACATAGGGACATTCATAATATTTTTATGAATTTGGTTTACGGAGATCAGCCTGCCGGATGGAACATCGCTGGAGCAGAGGAAAATGTTAGAAGTTTTTGTCAGGCTGATTTTGTTGAGTATAGAAAACAACACTATGTTGCTGAGGCGACCACGGTTATTGTGTCTGGGTCTTTTGATGAAAAAACCTTGCTTGAAAAAGTAGAAAAAGTATTTTCAGCAATTTCTGTTGAGAAAAAAAATAATAAAGTTCCTGTAAAAGAGAGCCAAGCGAAACCGGAAATTTTTGTTAAATTTAAGGAGACTGATCAAGCACATTTGGTGCTCGGTGTTAGGTCCTTTGATGCAAAAAGTGAATATGATTCTGTTCTGACTGTACTCTCGACTATATTGGGAAGGGGAATGAGCTCTAGACTTTTCCAGAAATTACGCGAAGAGATGGGCGTGGGATATTACATTCATGCAGGGCAGGATTCATATACCGATCATGGTGTATTTTCTATTTCCGCTGGAGTTGATACGAAGAGAACAGAGGAGGTTATAAGTGTCCTCTTGTCGGAGTGCAAAAAAATAATTAATGAGCCGATAAGTGATGAGGAAATGAAGAAAGTTAAGGACTATATTTGCGGTTCTTTTATGCTTGGACTTGAAACTTCTGATGCTAGGGCAGAGTATGTCGCTATAGATACTATTTTGAGAGGAAAAATAACTTCACCAAAAGAGGAAATTGAAAAAATACAAAGCGTGACGATTGAGCAGGTAAAAGATATAGCAAAAAAGATCTTTGTGGACGAAGGCCTAAATTTAGCTATAATTGGTCCATATAAGGATAAGGGGCAGTTTGAGGAAATCCTTACATTTAAGGGCTAGCGATATTTAAGTAAAAATAATATGGAAAAAAAGAACTTCTACATCACAACTACACTTCCGTATGTTAATGGAGAACCACATATTGGTTTTGCATTGGAATTTATCCGTGCTGATGTTATTGCTCGTGCAAAAAGATTGGAAGGCTACGAAGTATTTTTTAATACTGGGACTGATGAGCATGGAGCGAAGATACATAAGAATGCTGAGCTTGCTGGAAAAGATACGCAAAAATACGTAGATGATTTATCTGTTAAATTTAAAGACCTTATTCCTTTGCTTGGAATTTCTCCTGATGTAAATTTTGTGAGAACCACCGATAAGCATCATATTGAGGCTGCACAGGAATTTTGGAAATTATGTAAGGAGCGCGGGTTTATTTACAAGAAAAATTATACAATAAAATACTGTGTAGGTTGTGAGCTTGAGAAAACTGAGTCTGAGCTTGTTGAGGGGAAATGCCCAATACACCCATCAATGGAAGTTGAAGAAATTAATGAAGAAAATTATTTTTTCAAGTTTTCCGAATTTCAGAAGCCGTTACTGGAATACTACGCGAAAAATCCTGACCTCGTTATCCCTTCTTTTAGATACAACGAAATAAAAGCTTTTGTTGAGAGAGGTTTGCAGGATTTTAGTATTTCACGCTTGAAGACGAAAATGCCTTGGGGTATAGAGGTTCCAGATGACTCACAGCATGTCATGTATGTTTGGTTTGATGCACTTGTAAATTATATTTCTGCAATTGGTTGGCCAGATGATCAAGTGAAATTCAAGAGGTGGTGGATTGATGCAGAAAATGTAGTTCAATATTGCGGAAAGGATAATCTTCGCCAGCAATCTGCAATGTGGCAGGCGATGCTCATGTCTATCGGACTTCCAAATACACGTCAGATTGTGATCGATGGTTTCGTCACGGGGGAAGGGGGAATAAAAATGAGTAAATCAATTGGTAATGTAATTAATCCTGTCGATGTTGTGAGTGAGTATGGAGCTGATGCTTTAAGGTATTATGTTTTACGGGAGGTACATCCATTCGAAGATAGTCCATTTACTATGGATAAATTTAAGGAGGCATATAACGCCCACCTCGCAAATGGTTTGGGAAATCTCGTAAGTAGAGTGATGAAGATGGCCGAGACAAATGGGGTCAGTCTTGATGAAAGTAAAGCGCCGGCTTTTGATACCGCGAAGCACGCAGAACTTTACGCTAAATTTGAAATAAATAAAGTTTGTGATGATATTTGGTCAAGGATTCAGGACACTGATAAATATATTCAGGATAATCAGCCGTTCAAGACTGTTAAGGTGGATTTGGAAAAGGGGAAGGAACAGATTTCATTTTTGTTGGCGTCTGTGTGGCAGATTGCAAAAGCTTTAGAACCGATTTTGTCGGATTCATCGGCGAAGATTTTGAAGGCGGTTAAGGATGGGAAGTTGGAGGCGCCTTTGTTTATGAGGAAGTAGGTGTAATGAATCGCCGACTCTTTTTTCTGGCACAAAGTATATAATTTTTCGCACAGTGCAGAATATATAAAATATGGCACATAGTAAAACATGACCAAAAATTGGTCATGTTTTGCAAAGTGGCTAGTTTATTACTACCTGTTATTACTTATTACTACTTATTACTGCATGCTACTGCGCGACTTATTTGGGACGCGACTTATTCGGAAACTGACTTGTTGCGGGCATCTTGTTAACCCGCGTTAATCGCCACAAATTTGTGTTATTATTTAAACCATGAAATATATTGATATTCACTGCCACCTTGAGCATGAAGATTATGACCTTGATCGCGAAGAGGTTATTGCTCGTGCACGAGAGAAAGAAGTTGGCATGATCGTTGTTGGAACAAATTTAAAGACTTCTGAAAAGGCAATAAAGATTGCTGAGGAAAACCCAGACGTTTGGGCTATAATCGGTTTACATCCGACTGAGATTCCTTGTGAACAACTTGACTTTGATACCTATATGAAGCTCGCACAGCACTCAAAAGTCGTTGGGATAGGAGAATGCGGTTTCGATTACTTCAGAGAAGGTTATGAGTATAAAGATTCGCAAAGAGAAGTTTTTGAAAAACAAATTGCCATTGCCAACGAAGTAAAGAAGCCATTAATGCTTCACATGAGAAGTGGATTGAAGCCTGGAGAAAATGCATACAGAGATACTCTTGAAGTTATAAAAAAACATGCAAAAGTTCACGGAGATGCGCATTTTTTTGCGGGCAATTGGGACGAGGGTAAACAATTTTTGGATCTTGGTTTCAGACTATCCTTCACTGGTGTAGTTACCTTTGCCAGAAATTACGATGAAATAATTAAAAATACTCCGTTAAATATGATCCTCTCTGAAACAGATGCGCCTTTTGTTGCTCCTGTGCCATTTAGAGGTGAGAGAAATGAACCGGTGCATGTTATGGAAGTCGCACATGCCATAGCAAATATAAAAGGGGAAAGTCTAGAGAAAACATTGCCACATCTCATTGACAATGCCAAAAAACTATTTTCGATTTAGAATTTTGCATCTTTTTGCCTATTTTTGCACTTTCTTTATTAATTCTTTACTTCTTCTTTAGAACTTCTTAATGTTTGTTTATTACTATTATCTGGCCACAACCATCTGGCATTAAAGGTCGATCCTATCAAGATTTTATCTAGATTTTCTTGAGTTTTATAGCTTAATGTGATAATCTGCATTTACGTGCAAATTATCAATTAAATACGTGAACAGTCTTGGCTCGCACGGGCCACGCTCCGCTTATTGGCGGATTGCTGATCACTATTGTCCTTCTAGGACATAAAAAAGCATAAAAATGCAAGATAAAGTATTAAAAGAGGATCGAGTGCAGGTATATGAAATAGGATACCTTCTCGTATCATCAATTCCTGAAGAAAAAGTAGCTACTGAAGTTGCTTCTCTAAAGGAAATCTTTTCAAAGAAAGGAGCAGAGTTTATAGCGGAGGAAGCACCAGAATTAAGAACTTTGGCATATACTATGGCAAAGAAAATTGGTGCAGCGCACTTTAGATTTGACCAAGGTTATTTTGGTTGGTTCAAATTTGAATTAGCAACAAAGGAGACTGAGAGTGTTAAGAAAGCATTTGAGGAAAATCCTAGCATGCTTAGAATGCTCTTTATTACTACAGTAAAAGAGGGTACATACTTAGGCAAGAAATCTCCAAGTGCCTCACTCGCAAGAGTTGAAGAGGTTGTAGCTGAGGTTGCCGCTCCAGTTGAAGTAGCTTCTGCTGACATTTCAGCTGATGTTCCAGCTGCTCCAGTATCTGTAGAGGAAATCGATAAAAGTATTGATGAGATGGTGAAAGAGGCTTAAGTAAGGTTTGGGGGAAGGGTTTAGCATTATTAGCTTATCAACGCAAAAAAGATATGTATCTAAATAAAGCATTGGTTATTGGAAATCTAACAAGAGATCCAGAAGTTAAAGCGCTCCCATCAGGAATCAAGGTTACCAGTTTTAGTGTTGCGACGAATAGAGTTTGGAAGGATAAGAATGGTGCAAAGCAGGAAAGTGCCGATTATCACAATGTCGTTGTCTTCGGCAGATCTGCTGAGACAGCAGGACAATATCTTAAGAGAGGTTCAAGCGTTCTTGTAGAAGGTAGAATGCAAACACGTTCTTGGGATGATAAGAATGGTGGAGGAAAGAAATATCGTACAGAGATTGTTGCTGATAGAATTCAATTCGGCAATCGTCCAGGTGCTGGTGGAGCTGGCACAGGCAGTGCAGGTGCTTCAGGTAGTGCCAATGGTAGTGACAAATCTTCATCAGTAAACGATGATTCATCACAAAAAGACGCACCTCCTGTTGATACAATTGATTATCCAGAGGAAGAGATAAATCCAGACGATATTCCATTCTAAAAAGATTATTAAAATAATTAAAAAATATGAATAAACAATGTTATTTCTCACAAAATAATATAAGAAACATAGACTATAAGGATACAGAGATTCTAAAGAAATTTCTTAACCCACATGGTCGTATGATCAGTAGAAAGAAAACGGGTGTATGTGCACGTAGTCAGCGTCAGCTAGCTACTGCTGTAAAGTATGCTCGATTTATGGGCCTACTACCTTATATAGCGAGATAATTTAAAAGAAAAAGGACCTAGTAAATCTAGGTCTTTTTTCTTTTCTATTTCTTTTTGCTTATTCCTTATTTTTCGATTCTTTTTACTTACCAATTCTTTCCTTATATTCTCCTGTCTCAACGTTTATTTTTATAATATCTCCTTCGTTTACGAATAGGGGAGCTCCAAGTGTGGCTCCTGTTTCTACTGTGATAACTTTGTTACCACCAGTAGCGCTGTCACCCTTGATATTTGGTGGAGCTTCAGTAACCTTTAGCTCAACCATGGCTGGATACTTGAATCCAGTAGTTTTATCACCAAACATAAGTTGATTTATAATAGTGTTTGGCTTTAGAAATCTCATTTCTTGTCCTATTTTGTCTGTTGTAAAGCTAAAGCGCTGGCTAGGATCAGTCGGAAGGCAGAACCAATATTCGTCCTTGTTCTTGTAAAGATACTTTATTTCTCTGCTTTCAATCTCCGCTTCTTCTACTTTCTCTGATACATGGAAAGAATATTCTGTAACTTTTCCAGAAATAAGATTCTTTAATTTTGTAGCATTGACTGGCTTTCTTTGTTG
>CAYXWP010000035.1:0-8769 GCA_964468845.1 uncultured Candidatus Saccharibacteria bacterium
ATTCCCCAGTATACTTTTGTAGAATTAAAGTTACATCTTCAGGAATATTCCACATCTCAACATAGCTTTTAACCCATCGTTTATCAATTTGATTGAAACCTATATTATTACTTACGAGCTTTATCGATATATTTTCTACTGAAATTGCTTTCTTTAGATGAATTGTAATTTGTACCTGAACATCTGTTTTGTAGCCATGTAATTTGATGGCTTCAACTTTTTCAATTTCATCAAGTTTATAGCACATAAGTTCCAGCCATATTTTTGTATCAATATCTTCTTTCCAATTATTAAACTTAACTATAATATCATCCTCATTGCTAAAACCTGCCTTTGCTGTTCTAGAACCCCAAAGGATTAAATTCTTTTTACTTTTCATGAGTTTCAATTATATATTTCAGTAATTTGCCACCTATCTTCTCTATAGCTGATACTGTCATTGCATTACCAGTTTGAGCCAAAAGATGTGTATCTTGAATTACCCCCTTTGCTTTTCTTGCATAATGCTCAGGAAAACCTTGTAGTAAAAGACCCTCATATCCTGATAATTTTCTTAATTTCTTTCCCTTAACATACAAAATGCCGTGTCTACCAGTCCTTAGTGTTGGAGTTCTACCTTTGTATATCCTTAAATCAGATTGCCTTGTATCTATTACCTCAAAATCATTTTGTAGTAATTGTTCAAGCTCATATTGACCAACATTATATTTATTTGATAAATATTTTTTGAATGTATCAAATGTCTTTTGTTTTTCATCAAAAATATATCGGGTATCTTCATCAATCAGATAGTTCCTTACATCAGGGGTTTTTTGTGGTTCAGGAAATTCAAAGTTTTGCGCAGCAATATCTTTTCTTACTCCGACAAAATAGACTCTTTCCCTGTGCTGAGGTGTATTATAATCAACGCTGTTTAATACTTTGTAATTTACATTATATCCAGCATCATCAAGTTCCTTCAAAATAATTTTAAGAGAGTTGCCCTTATCGTGATTAACCAACCCCTTGACATTTTCAAGGATAAAATATTTTATATTTTTTCCTTTTAGGATCTTAATTAAACCATAGATAACTTGACCCCTTTTATCAGACATTCCTTTCCTCTGACCTACAACAGAAAAAGTCTGGCAAGGAAAACCTGCAATCATTACATCAAAATCAGGTAATATATCAATTTTGATTTTCATTAAATCACCGTAATTTTTTTCATTCTCACCAAAAAAAAGCCTGTATGTTTTTTCAGCGTTCCCGTCTATTTCTGAAAAGGCAACGCATTCCATGCCGAGATTCTGAAGTCCTAAACGACCAGCTCCAATACCCGCACAAAAATCCATAAACCTTAGGGATTTGCGACCATTAGGCACTTTTCCATGAACTATATGATTTATTTTTTTTGATGACTGAATTGTATTCATAGATTATGTTTTATGCTTACATTATCCAAAAAATATTGAACTCAAAATAGTATTTTGTGTCATAAAAGGCTATTTCTTTAATTCCATTCCTATATTTTATTTCATAATTATACTTTGCACGGCTTTACATAGCAAATTTTGTCAGAAAAGCAAAAAAGAGCCCATTACTGAGCCCTTTTTTGCGACTAACCTATAATTTTCCCGATACTAGACTAGCTTCTAATAACCCCCGTACTCATCCTCCTTTGGCTGAACAGCCTCTATCATCTTCTGCTTTGGACTTCCTGCAAACCCTGAACCTGCTGGAATCAAGCGACCGATGATAACGTTCTCCATTAGACCGATTAGATCATCCTCACTTCCCCGAACTGCACTGTTTATAAGTACACGAGTAGTGTGTTGGAATGAAGCTGCTGACAAGAAACTCTTTCGAGATAGAGAAACTTCTGTGATACCCATCACAACTGCCTCCACCTTCGCAGAATCCCCTCCTGCCTCCTTTGCTTTATCATTTTCTTCACGTAGATAAATATCGTCGACAATCATACCCTCTGCAAGATTTGTGTTTCCTGCTTCAGTAACACGTCGTCTTGAGAACATTTGCTTTACGATAATTTCGATATGCTTTCTTGCAACTGTTTCTCCCTGAAGTTCATAAATCTTTCCAACTTCAGAAATAACGTAATCCTTTGCCTTCTCAGCACCACCGAATTCAAATACTTCATCAATATCAGCAGAACCGTCTGTGATAAGATCACCCTTCTTTACACTATCTCCAACCTTCACAAATGGCATACGCTTTGGATTGAATAGATATTCAACTTCACTTGGCTTATGACCCTTTGCTCGATCTTCCAATTCTGGCATTATCTTTATCACCTTTTCCTTTCCAATATCCTTTACTTCTGTAACTGTTCCACTAACTGTAGCTACTACAGCAGGATTCTTTGGACGTCTCTTTTCGAAGATTTCTTCAACACGAGGAAGACCTTGTGTAATATCTCCACCGACAGATGCAGTGCCTCCAGCGTGGAATGTACGCATTGTTAGCTGTGTTCCAGGTTCACCGATAGCTTGACCAGCAACTGTTCCTACAGCTTCTCCAAGGTCTACAATCTTGTTCTTTCCAAGATCAGCTCCATAACACTGTACGCAAACACCTCTTACACTTTTACATGAAAGTGGAGAACGTACTCGAACAGAAGTAATTCCAGCTTCTTCGATTTGAACTGCCTCTAGCTTTGTAAGGAGATGATTCTTCTTGAACAAAGTTTTTCCATCTGCTGTAGCCAAATCTTCTGCAAGCACACGACCTCTAATATTTTTTGAAAGAGGAATACTGATACCAGATGCAGTTTGCTTTTTGATAGCGATTGAATCCTTTGTACCACAATCATCTTCGTTAATCATCACGTCTTGAGCAACAACGAAAAGTTTTCTTGTAAGATAACCCGCCTTCGCTGTGTTCAAAGCTGTGTCTGTAAGACCTTTTCTTGAACCGTGAGTAGTAATGAAATATTCAATAGGTGTAAGACCTTCTTTTGAACAAGAAAGAATTGGGAATTCAATAATACCTCCTGAAGTAGATGCGATAAGTCCTTTCATTCCGGCCATCTGAGTAATCTGTGAAAGAGAACCTCGGGCTCCAGATGTAACCATGTCATAAACTGATCCCATCTTATCTAGTGATCCAGGGATAAGTTTTTCAACTTCATTCTTTGCCTTGTGCCATATTTCAAGATTCTTACGAGTTCTTTCATCCTCAGTTAGAAGACCCTCATTGAATTGATTTGTTACTTGTTCTGAATGAGTCTTTGCCTTTGAAATAACTTCTACCTTACCCTTTGGAATTACAACATCGTCAATACCCCATGTTGTTCCAGAGTGTGTGGCATATGTGAATCCAAATGTTTTTATTTTGTCTAGAATAATTGGAATCTCTTTCATTTCATGACTGATAATCAAATCATCCATGATCGCTGACAATTTCTTTCTATCAATTTCCTTGTTTATAAAAGGATAATCAGCAGGAAGAATATCATTGAATAGAATACGTCCAACTGTAGTTTCAAAAAGTTTTCCTTCGAATTGAGCATACTTTACATCATCCCTTGGAAGAACTTTTATCTTTGCTCGGTATGTAACTACGCCATAGTTATGTGCAGTAAGAGCAGCTTCTGGACTTTCAAAGATTTTACCTTCTCCGACATCCCCTTCAACTGTTTTTGTAACCCAGAAACATCCGAGCACAATGTCCAACAACTTTGCTACAACTGTAGGATCTCCGTTTCCTGGCTTCAAAATGTTTTTATCAGCAGCCATGATTTCCTTCGCTTCGAGCTGTGCTTCAACTCCAAGTGGAACGTGAACGGCCATCTGGTCTCCGTCGAAGTCAGCGTTGAAAGCTGTACATACGAGTGGGTGAACTTGAATAGCGTTTCCTTCAATAAGAGTAGGTCTGAAAGCTTGTATACCTAGTCTGTGTAGAGTAGGTGCGCGGTTTAGAAGCACGTATTTTCCTTCAATAACTTCTTCTAGAATTTCCCAAACTTCCTTTGCACCATCATCAATAAGTCTTCCTGCTCCACGGATATTGAATGCTAATTCTCTTTTCAATAGACCTGAAATAACGAATGGGCGGAAAAGTTCAAGTGCCATATGCTTTGGCAAACCACATTGATCAAGTGCTAGAGATGGACCTACGACGATTACAGAACGTCCTGAGTAGTCCACACGCTTTCCTAGAAGGTTTTGGCGGAATAATCCTCTCTTACTCTTTAGATTATCTGAAAGAGATTTCAATGCACGCTTCTGAGCTTGTATTGCTGCTGCTCCTGTTGCTGCACCATGACGAATAGAATTATCTATAAGTGCATCAACTGCTTCTTGAAGAATTCTTTTTTCATTTCGAAGAATAACATCTGGAGCATCAATTTCCTTTAGTTTAAGTAGACGATTATTTCTGTTGATAACTCTTCTGTAAAGATCGTTTACATCTGATGTTGCATAACGTCCTCCATCAAGAGCCACCATCGGTCGAAGTGCTGGTGGAATAACTGGAATACGAGTAAGGAACATCCACTCTGGTCTTGTCTCTGATTTTATCATTGACTTGATAAGTGAAAGTCTCTTTGAAAGTTTTTCCTTCTCAAGGGTACTTGCCTTCTGGAAAGCTCCTTCTAGCGCGAGTAGAAGCTTGTTCAAATCTGTTTTCTTTAAGATTTCGAAAATTGCTTCAGCACCGATTCCTGCCTCAAATAGTGAACCGTATTTTATAGAATATTTATGATACTGAACCTCATCCATTACAAACCCTGGTTCAAGACTTTCAATTTCTTTTCTAGCTGTAAGTACAAGCTCTTTCAAAGCTTCCTTTGTCTTTTCATCTTGAGCTGCTTTCACCTTTGTTCTAAATTCTGAATCAAGTTCTTTCAAGAAAGCATCTTTTTCGCCCTGATGAATCTTCGTAACAATATATCCAGCAAAGTAAACTACTTTTTCTAGATCTGAAGTTGTCATTCCTAGTACAAGTCCGATACGAGATGGCATTGAACGTAGGAACCAAATATGTGATACAGGTGTTGCAAGCTCAATATGACCCATTCTATCTCGGCGAACTATCGAACGTGTTATTTCCACTCCACATTTTTCACAAACAATTCCCTTATATCTAATACCACGATACTTTCCACAGTAACATTCATAGTCCTTGTCTGGACCGAAGATTTTTTCATCGAAAAGTCCGTTCTTCTCTGAACGCTGTGTTCTATAGTTAATAGTCTCTGGCTTTGTGATTTCACCAAATGACCATTCCAAGATTTTCTCAGGCGAAGCGACTCCCAACTTCACTGCATCGAAGTCTGTAGGATCATTTTGTCTTTTGTACATATTATTGTTTTGCATGGTTTTTATTTTAATTAGTTATATCTTGATGATAATTATTATTCTGTTTCCTCTTCATCACGATTTTTCTTAATTAACTCAACATCCAAAGCAAGTCCACGCAATGATTTCAAAAGCACGTTGAATGATGCAGGAAGATTTGGTTGCTTCAATCTCTCACCCTTAACAATAGAATCAAATGCCTGAGAACGACCCTGAATATCATCAGACTTTATAGTTAGAATTTCACGCAAAGTATATGCGGCTCCATGACCAAGAAGTGCCCAGACTTCCATTTCTCCAAATCTCTGTCCTCCACCTTGAGCTTTTCCTCCTAGTGGCTGCTGAGTGATGAGAGAGTAAGGTCCAATAGAACGCATGTGGATTTTGTCTTCAACCATGTGGTGAAGTTTCAGGATGTACATATAACCGACAGCGATAGGTTGATCGAAATGCAAACCTGTTCGTCCATCCCGTAGTTTCATCTTTCCACTAGCATCAAATCCTGCCTTTACAAGCTCTTCTTTGATTTCAACATCTGTTGCTCCAGTAAATGGAGGAACGATAGCTTGATAGCCAAGAGTATGCGCTGCTAGACCAAGGTGAAGCTCTAGTATCTGTCCTAGGTTCATACGTGAAGGCACACCAAGTGGAGTTAGAATAACATCTACTGGAGTACCATCTTCCATATATGGCATATCTTCTTCTGGAAGAATTCTTGAAATAACTCCTTTGTTTCCGTGACGACCAGCAAGTTTATCTCCGACAGATACATTTCTAAGTTCTGCAACTTCAATATAAATTTTCTTTATAATTCCTGATTCTAGTTTATCTCCCTTCTCTCTTGAGAAGATTTTTACAGAGATAACACGGCCTCTCTTTCCTCCTTCCATTCTCTTTGATGTATCTTTTACATCACGAGCTTTTTCTCCAAAGATAGAACGAAGCAATCTTTCTTCTGGTGTAAGTTGTGTCTCACCTCTTGGTGAAATCTTTCCAACAAGAATATCTCCAGGTCGAACTTCAGCACCGATTCTAACGATACCGTCTTCTGCAAGATTTTTTAGTTTTGCTTCTCCAACGTTTGGAATATCACAAGTAGTTACTTCTGGTCCAAGCTTTGTATCTCGAACATTCACTACGAATTCTTCGATGTTAATAGAACTAAATTTACTGTTCTTTACAACTCTTTCTGAAAGAATGATGGCATCCTCGTAGTTATTTCCTGACCATGACATAAATGCTACTAGCATGTTTTGTCCTAGAGCAATTTCTCCATTATCTGAAGTTGAAGTATCCACTAGAACGTCACCCTTCTTTACCTTATCACCTGGACTTACAATAGGTCGCTGATGGAAAGCGGTGAATCCATTTGTTCTTGAGAAGTGAATAAGGTCATATTGCTTCTTGCCTGTCTTCTTTCCTTCAAAAATAACTTTCTTTGAGTCAACGTATGTGATCTCTCCATCTTCTGGAGCTAGAACAATTCTTCCAGTATCTATAACTGCCTGCTTCTCAATACCTGTTGCAACTAGGGGAGCTTCAGGGATAAGACAAGGAGTTGCCTGCTTTTGCATGTTTGATCCCATGAGTGCTCGGTTTGCATCGTCGTGGTTTAGGAATGGGATAAGAGAGGTAGCGATTGAGAAAGCTTGGTTTGTTGATACATCAATATAGTCAACATCGTTTGCCTTTGCTAGACCTGGCTTTCCATTGATACGAACTTCAACTTCTGCTGCTGTGATTGTTCCAGACTTATCATAAGGAATTGCACCGTGAGCGATTCTGAATCCTTCTTCCTCAAGTGCATTCATATAGACAATGTCCTTTGTGACTTTTCCATTTTTTACCTTTGCGTATGGAGTTTCAATCATTCCAAAATCATTTATGCGTGCGTATGTTGCAAGGTTAAGGATAAGACCAATGTTTGGACCTTCTGGTGTGTGAATAGGACAAATTCTTCCGTAGTGAGAAGGGTGCACGTCTCGAACTTCGAAGCCTGCTCTCTCTCGAGTAAGACCTCCGGGTCCAAGTGCTGTTAGCTTTCTAAGGTTTTCAATTTCAGAAAGAACGTTTTCCTGACCCATGAACTGTGATAGCTGGTTTGTTGTAAAGAATTCCTTTATACGAGCTTGTAGTGGACGAGGAAATACGAAATTTACAGGAAGTGTAACGTCAGGTTCTACTGTAGACATTTTATCCTGAATATTTCTCTTCATCTGTGTCATACCAACACGTAGCTTCTGTTGTAGAAGTTCTCCAACATATCGAACACGTCTTGAACCTAGGTGATCAATATCATCTTCAATAGCTTCAGTTGTATTGTTCAATAGAACAATGTGAGAAATGATTGTAGTTATATCATCTGCAGAAATAGTTCTTCGATCAAGCTCCTTTTCATCCATTGATTTGTTGAAACGCTTGTTGAAACGGAAACGACCAACACGATTTATATCGTATCTTTCTGGATTAAATATACTTCCAAGGAATTCACGAGCGTTATCAGCAGTAGCCAAATCTCCATCTCGAAGTCTCTTGTGAATTTCTACATATGCGTCATCAACAGTTTTTGCATGATCCTTTGCAAGAGTTGTCTCAATTGCCTTTCTGGCAAGTTCATCTCCTTTAAAAGCAGCGATGATTTCCTCGTTTGTCTTTAAACCAAGGATTCTAAGTAGAGATGTTATAGGAAACTTTCTCTTTCTATCAATACGAGTATAGATTGTGCCATCAGAATCACTTTCAATTTCCATCCAAACTCCACGAGCTGGGATTACCTTTGCACCAAAGAAAGTTTTTCCTTTTAATTCATTTGAAGTAAAAAATATACCGAAGGATCTAGCAAGTTGAGGGACTATAACTCTTTCAATACCATTGATGATGAATGTTCCATGGTCCGTCATCAAAGGCAAATCTGCAAGAAACATTTCCTGTTCCTTTACAGCGTCTAGTAGCTTATTCTTCAATTTAACTTTCACCTTTATCTGCCCTTCATATGAAAGCTTGTTGTTCTTTGCATAATGCTCATCATACTTTGGCTTTGAAAGTTCAAAATCTGTAAAAGACAGCTCAAATTTCTTCTTAGCGTAATCTTCTATAGGTGAAAATTCTTTCAGCACTTCTCCGATACCATTCTTTATGAATGCATCGAATGAAACTGTCTGGGATTCGACAAGATTTGGCATCACTGTCAAAGGTTCTTTAAATCTACTGAAATATTTCTTGTTTATATGCATAAATATTTTTTCTTATGGAACATTAATAATTATTGATAAAAACTCTCGAAAACTCCCTCAAAAACCCATAAATTTTACATCATTGCAAAACGAAAAATAACGCCTGTAAAGGGCGGAGTAACTACTAAAGTGACTTAGTAAGTAATAGTTGCAAAATGAGGATCAATTTATAGCCTTGTAATCCTTCATATTTAGTCGCAACACAATCGATGAAGTTGGTTATGAGCTTATCAGAA
>CAYXWP010000036.1:0-8509 GCA_964468845.1 uncultured Candidatus Saccharibacteria bacterium
TGAGACTAACAACATCCAAACTTAATAACTTCAAAACTAAATAGCGCTTAAACTAAATGACATTTACAAGTGAATACATTGGGGAAATCATAGCGACAGCAAAGAAACCAACAACCGCACCGATGAAAACCATCAAAAATGGCTCAATAACCGTAGACATATCCTTCGTCTTTTGTTCAACATCGTCTTCATAAAATACCGCCACACCCATAAGCATCTCCCCCATTTTACCAGTTTCTTCACCTACACTCATCATCTCACCCAAGAAAATCGGATAAAGTTTTGTGCTTTCACTAAATATTTTAGAAATAGGATCTCCTTTTTTAATCGCTTCGCCAGCTCTCTCTAAAACTTTTTTATAGTGAACGTTTTGAACAACATCCATAGTTATTCTGACTGATTCAACCATATCAACACCTGAAGTTAAGAGGGATGATAGAGTTCTCGCTGTTCTTGCTGAGTTTACCTCTTTTATAATTTCCCCAGCTATTGGAATTTTTAATATTGAGTAGTGAATTATTTTCTTGCCCCCCATTGATCTTGACCACATAACATATACTCCACCAAGAATTAAAAGAATAAATAACGCCAACAATCCATGATCTCTAACCATAGAGCTTGTCCATAAAACAAATTTTGTTGAAGCAGGAAGATCCAATTTTAATTCTGTAAATGTCTTCATCAAAGTCGGAACAATGTATGTAAGCATCAAAACGGCAATCAAAATCATTGCGAATAGAATTATTCCTGGGTACATCATTGCTCCTTTCACTCTTCTCTGCAGAGCAAATGATTTATCCATTTGTACTGCCACAACTTTAAGTGCATCAGCTAAAGTTCCACTCTGTTCCCCTGCCGCAACCATGGAAATAAATATGGGAGAGAAAACTTTGGTAAAATTACCCATGGCTTCACTTAAAGTTTTTCCTTCGTTTATACCTGCCTGCAGTGATACTAAAATCTTTTTCATCTCCTTGTTACCTGTCTGTCTCTCCATAACAGACAAGGCTCTCGACATAGATAATCCCGCGACGATCATAGAGCCAAGGTTTCTCGCAAAAGTAATTTTTTCTTGCATTTTTACTTTGTGAAAGAAAGAAAAATCGACATTAAATTTTTTAAATACTGAGCCTGCACCGTTTTTTTCTCTGAAATCAATTACCTCTTCTCCAGATTCTTTTAAAATCTTATACAGATCATAACGGTCATTGGCATCGTGTTCGCCTTTGTATACTTCCCCATTTGCTTTTCTTGCTTTGTAGGTAAAATGAGACATTGATTATTCTGAAATTACGCGCAACACCTCTTCTATTGTTGTATTCCCTTGCACAGCGTTAAATATACCGTCCTCAATCATGGTTAATATTCCCTCTTTCTTTGCCTGAGCCTCAATATCGGTCGCCGTCGCCCCTTTCATTATCAAATCCTTTATTCCCTGACTCACTTTCAACACTTCATGAATACCCACTCGACTCTTATAGCCATCATCATCCTTTGAAACCACTGGTTTCCAAAATGGAATCTTACTCCAATCATCATTTGTTTTAATAATTTTTTCTGTCTTTAGTGCATCCAAAACTCTATCAAGATTTACAATCTTCCCCAAAGAAGCCAGCTCATCTTTCGACAATATATATTTTTCCTTATTATCGGAAAGTTTTCGAACAAGTCTCTGAGCTACGATAACTTCAATTGTTGAAACAAGGAGGAAAGGCTCAATTTTCATATCAAGCAAACGAGGGATAGCACCTGCCGCGCTGTTTGTGTGAAGAGTTGAAAGAACCAAGTGTCCTGTTAGAGCAGCATTGACCGCAAGAGAAGCAGTTTCGTTATCTCGAATCTCACCCACCATGATTATGTCTGGGTCTTGTCGAACAAGAGTTCTCAAACCAGAAGCAAAAGTAAAACCGATGTCCGGCTTAACCTGTGTTTGATTTATTCTTTTCATCTGATACTCAACTGGATCCTCTATTGTAGAAATGTTTACATCAGGCTGATTCAGAATATCGAGAATTGTATACAAAGTCGTTGTCTTACCTGACCCTGTAGGTCCTGTTGTAAGTATCATACCTGTCGCCAATGTCGTAGCGTGGTGGATTCTTTCAAGCCCTTCCCCATGAAAGCCCAAGTATTCCAACGTAAAACCAGATACACTCTCTCGCAAAAGACGCATAACTGTTTTTTCTCCATAATACGTTGGAAGTAGTGAGACACGGAAAGAAACTTTCTCGCCATTCATATCTATCTTGAAACGTCCGTCTTGTGGAAGTCTCTTTTCATCAAGTTTAAGATTTGAAAGTACCTTTATACGCGCAGTAATAGATGCCTCAGCATTTCTTGGAAGAACCATAGCATCATGCAACATACCATCTATACGATAACGAACTAGGAGCTGATCCTCCATCGGCTCAATGTGTATATCAGAAGCATTTTGTAAAATAGCATGCTTCAAAAGAGTGTCGACAATACGAATCACCGGTAAATCCTCAGCAATTTTTTTCAAATCTTCTTCAGAAGCACCCTCCCCTGTTTCTTCTGCAATTGTTTTTAAAGTGTCAGATTCTTTTTGAATAATATCTCCGAATTCTGCCTTAAGACTTTTTTGGTATTGAATAATTGCACTCTTCATTGATTCAGAGTCTGTAAGTCTTGGTGCAATTTTTAAGTCAACTTTCTTTTTAACAAAATCAATTGCCGAAAGATCATCGACATCGAGCATTGCTACTTCCAATGTATTATCATCTTTCTTAAACGCAACAATATTGTGATTTCTGGCTACTGGTTCAGGAATCAAAGACAGAATTTCAAAAGGAATTTTCCTGGTTTTTAGATCAACGAAAGGTATACCTAGAACATAGGCCTGCATTCTTCGTAAATTATCCTGAGTGATTTTACCTTCACTGACAAGATAGTCTCCGAGTCGTACTCCTTTTTTTTCTGACTCTTCCTCGGCGATATCTAGATCTGCTTTCGAGATTAAATTCGAATCAAAAATAAATTTATTTAATTGTGAATCTTCTATGTGCATGAGTTATGACTTGCACATATTATATCAGAAAAAATAGTTAAAGTGTGGGGATAATAAAAAAACCCACTAAAGTCGCAGATGTGATCTGTGCTAAGTGGGTGGAAAACGAACAGGCTATTAGAGCTATGTAAGGGGCAACAACTCATGGCCGCTCCAGAATCCTAAAAAACTTCTTGTCCCCTGTCATGGGTACCGTTGTTTTCAGTTCATATGTGCTGGTGGTGAGGTATTTAACGATTGTCCACGCACGCAAATCAGACGATTGCTCGACCGAATAGCGTGTGTTGATCTTGCAGGTCGCCACAATGGCCATTTCCTTTCCCTCATCACTGACAACAACAGATGCACTGTGAATTGTAGCGCCTTGTTGTGGAAGAACGCTTATCCTGCTTGAAAACCCATTTATCAGGCCAACCGTGAGTGGTTCGCCACTTGGTGTCGTCGCTGTGACGTCCCCCTCATTGCACCCCAGCCACATAAACGTGCCGAGATTTGCGTTCGAACGTATCGTGCAATCGAGGTATAGGATTTCAGTGGACCCCTTCGAAATTTGACGGTCCGAGTGCGAAAATTCCACAACACTTGTAGTCGCTCCTGACACAGTATTTCCAACTGTTGCCACAGAGAGTGAGTTACTGTTGCCGTCGCAGATGTTTACCTCCATAAGGATGTTTGTCGTCGACCACAATCTAAGCGATAGTGGGGAAATGATTACGTTGGTTGGAGCAAACTGCGCATCAATCTCAAGCTCAAGCGGCCGAATGGCGCCTTCTGGAAACACGTAATTTCTGCCATTTGGTGACTTGATACGAACACGTAAATCCGAGACGACCACATCTAGTGCCCCTGCAGTGCCGTAGTTGTACCAAATCCCTGTCCTAGGATTTTTGATGACAAAACCGTGAATGCCATCAACAGGAGGCAATGAATGCATGGCTTGATTGGTTGTTGGGTAATCCAACACGATTGTCGCTGTCCCAGACTCAGAACAAAGGGTGTTATTGGTATAAACGAAACCATACTCATCACCCAAATACTGCTCTAGCGAGAGTAACGACACCTCCAATGTATCCCCGACATCAAAACCACTCCAAGCAACTGTCAACGTCTTTTGCTCTCCTCGTTGCCAATAGGAATTGGTGCTGTTAAACACTGTCTCAATAGTGGCAGGTGGAGTAATCCGGAAAAATCCAGCGGATTGATTCGTACACCACAAGTCTTCTGGGGACCTGCCAACTAGTTTGAGTTTGTAAAACCCGTTTGTAACAAGGTCAACCGACCCATACAGATCTGGAAAGTTAACTGCGCCTGGACCTGCCACACACACAAACTCACTGAAGCTAAAAAGCTTCGTCGAGCAGTCAAGGTTTGTGTCTTGATCGTAGTGATCAACGTAGACTGATACCAATAATGGTTCAGAATTTGTCCAAAAGAAGTGATACTTGCCGTTAACTGGCAATTTCTCGCCACCATTTGGGAATCCGATATCGATGCCCGCGTATGCGAGATTAAAGAAAAACGAACAAACAAACACCGTGATTTCAAGTGCTTTCTTCATAAACGCTGTCCCTTGGTTATATTGTCAAATGACCTAGAGTAATTGACTCCAAACCAAAACAATATTTAGCATAACAATGCCATATCCATCACATATAGTCAAAGAAAACCCAGACTATCAAAATCTGGGTTTCCTCATTGAAAACAAAATATTTATTAATTACTGTTGTAATGCTTGTCTGAATTTCAATCCAGTTGGGATATATATAGCCGAAACATTCACAACACTGTTATTTACATTTGTGTGGAAAAAACCTCCTTGACCAGAAATACCGCCTGAGACAAGAATCGGTGTGTAATTCAGGAATCCCATAACAGCATTCATACTTTTCAAAACACCAACATAAGCACCGGAAGCGACAAGTGGTTGCATATTAACTCTGGTTGAAGCGTTGTGAACTGGATTACTAACGTAATAACAATTACTTATACTTGTTGGGGTTGCTGGAGCAGGAGGGCCACTATATGTAAAAGTAAAATCTACATCTGTTGCTCCATCAGATGCCATTCCACTAGCGTTACAAACGATAGGGTCTAATGTTGTATCCACAATTTCCATTATATTTGTAATAATAGTTGTAGTTGTTGTAGATGTAGAACCTCCAGTAGCAACTGTCCCCCACTTTACCTTTCCTGTATTATTTCCATCTGCTACAAGCACAGAACCTGAAGCAATATTTGTCGCAGTACCATCCGAATTAGTAACTGTTAAGTCTCGAGTAAAAAGATGTGATGAAGTTAAAATACCAGTTAAGTTAAGGTCTCCAGTTTTTGTTTGCAGGTCGGCCAAAACTCCCATCACTCCCCCAACATTAATAGGTGCTGGAGTATTATTACTTGGTGGATTCGCTGGTGCAGCTGTCCAAGCTGCTGAAACGTAACCCACACCTAGGACCAATATTAAAGCTAAGATTATCGATTTTATATTTTGTATTATTTTTGTTTTCATATTTTTTTATTATTTTACAATGACTTCTTAAGTTGCTCTATCGCGTTAGCTCTCTGTTTGTCTGTCAATGGCGGTGATTTCGATGCAGCTTCTTTTAAGATAGAAACGGCCTGGTCTCTTTGTCCAGCTGTTAATTCTGTTTGAACAGGAGGCTCGACATTTACTATTTCGACTTTATTTATTTGATACATTGTAATCAAACCAATTACTACCACAACTGCTAGTATCGACAGGAGAATATGTAACGTTCTGTGTGGTGTTTTTGGAATTAACTCAGCAAAATGATTATTATTTTCTTTATCCATATTTTTATTTTATTATAGTTCGCCGGTTCCTGGATCGGTGACTAATATTTCAATACTATTTGTTTGGTCGGCTCCGCCACAATCAATACTTAAAGTGTAGTCCCCAGGCTGAAGTCGGGTAAGATTTGCTGTACGTGATGAAAGATCTGCATTCTGCCAATCCGTGTTAGGAATACTAGTTACTTTTGTACAACCTTTATCAATCCACGCTTGAGTTATATTCCAACTTACTCTAACTGACTGATTCATTCGAACCTGTCTAAATGTTGAACCTACGATATTAGGTTGCCCAATCCACAACTTACCTTCACTTCCACCAGGAGGTACATCTGGACACATAGCTATCCCACCTGGAGGAATAGGAGTTATACCATCAGGACAAAGTCCTGGGCCACCAGTAACACTGACTGTCACAGAGTCTGTTGCTGTACCGCCAGATGCATTTGTACAATTAATTACGAATGGAGTTGAAGAATTTAATACCCCAGAGGATACTCCGGCATTCGTTACACCAGTCATCCATGCCACACCGTTTTTAGTTATACTACACGAATCAGCATCATTTGACGTCCAAGATATCGTTGCTGAAGTACCTGAGGTAATCGTAAGAGAATCTTGACCATTAGCATCAATATCTGCACTTATGGTACCAGGTATCACAACCACTCCCCCCGTACACCCACTACACATCACCCCATTAAAATCTACCCAACCAACAACGTCACTTCCCCATGCGTAACCACTAAATCTTCCTGTGCTTGAGGCAAAAGTAACACCTTGTGTTGATGTCCCTTGATAACCACTAAAATTAGGTGACGAGTGATTTGTTCCTGAAAGCTCTATCCATCCGTCCCAACCGTCTGTTCTGCCGACTCCTGCAATTGCTCTAGCCCATCCAGTTACGAGACCAGTTGAAAGATTCACTTTAGCTTGACAACCACCTGCTGGTGCGGGACTACATCCAACCACATCAGTAGCATTAAAACTAATCCATCCAATATTTGAAGACCATGCATAACCACTAAAAGCACCTGCAGTTGGCGAAGATGTAGAAATAGTTACAGAGTGTGGTCCTCCGCCTGATCCTGCGTTTGAAGAATTGAAACTAATCCATCCAATATTTGAAGACCATGCCCATCCTGTGAGTGGGTTATTCACAGGCGCTGGTGCTGGGGGTGGTGGAGGTGGAGGAGTTGTGGGTGAAGGAGAAGAAGATGGTGATGGAGAAGACGATGATGAAGATGACGGTGAAGGAGATGGTGATTGACTATTCACCTGTGACACAATTAATAATGAAGAGAAAATGAATAATAAAGTAAATAAAAATAGTTTTTTATAATGCATACTATAATAATACAATTATTAACACATTAACTCCACTCCACTTGTGGACAAGTTAATATTATGCTAGTATATTTATGTAATGAGTTCGCCGAAAGCGAGCTATTTTTTATAAAAAATCTAAAATAAACAATTATGTTTGACTTAAAAGTAATACATTCAGTTCTTCAGCAATTGGAGGACGAAAGAGGAATCCCAAAAGCAAAAATGCTAGAAGCAATAGAACTTGCTCTTGCTACTGCATACAAAAAAGAATATGGCAAAAAAGGCCAGATTATTAGGGCTATTTTCGACAATAACAGTGGAAAAGTTGAATTCTACCAAGTTAAAATTGCAGTAGATGAAACAAAGGTAATGATGGAAGATGAGGTTGATGAACAGGATCTAAAAAATATTGCCGAAGAGAATATTCGAGTGAGATTTAATCCTGAACACCATATATTAGTATCTGATGCTAAAAAGATAAAGAAGGACGCAAAAGTAGACGATGAGATCATATTCCCACTTGAAGAAAAGGGCGATTATGGAAGAATTGCCGCTCAAACAGCTAAGCAAGTCATTATTCAGAAGATTCGAGAAGCTGAAAAAATATCAGTTTTGAATGAATATGGTCAAAAAGAAGGAGAAATTGTCTCTGGAATAACACAAAGAGTAGAAAGAGGTTCTATTTTCGTAGATATGGGTAGAGCTACAGGCATAATCCCCTATGAAGAACAAATCCCTGGTGAGCACTACAAGCAGGGCGAGAGAGTTCGTGCATATCTATATGCGGTTGAAGAATCGCCAAAAGGTATTATGCTGAAACTTTCACGCGCACATCCAAAGTTCCTAGCAAAACTATTTGAAATTGAAGCACCCGAAATCGCACAGAAAGTAGTAGAAATTAAGGCAATTGCTCGTGAAGCTGGAGCAAGATCAAAAATTGCAGTATTTTCAACAGATCCTCATATAGACCCAATCGGATCGCTTGTTGGACAAAGAGGGGTACGTGTTTCAACAGTAATGAGTGAATTAAGAGGTGAAAAGATTGATATTATCCAGTGGAATGACAATACATCACAATTCATTGAGGAATCACTTTCTCCAGCAAAGGTTTTAAGTATTGAATTAAAAGAAACCGAAAAGCGAGCCATTGTTCAGGTTTCTGAAGATCAGCAATCATTGGCGATAGGTAAAGGTGGCCAAAACGTTAGACTTGCTGCGAAGCTTACTGGTTGGAAAATTGATATTCAATCAACACCGACAGCAAACCTAGATACTGAAAAGGAGTCGGAGTAATGAGTCAATAAATATCCGGAAAATTGTGTGAATAAAAAGACCTTCAACTTA
>CAYXWP010000037.1:0-8001 GCA_964468845.1 uncultured Candidatus Saccharibacteria bacterium
AACAGAGATAACAGCTGTAAGTCCTTCTAGTACATCATCTCCCGTAAAGTTATCTTCGCCGTCCTTTGCAAGATTATTTTTCTTTGCGTAAGTATTTAAACTTCTTGTAAGAGAAGTCTTGAAACCTGTGACATGTGTTCCTCCTTCTGGGTTATAAATATTGTTTGCGAAAGGTAAAATACGCGATGAAATATCATCCGCATATTGCAATGCAACTTCGACAGACTCTACACCTTCAACTTTTCTTTGTACATAGAAAATATTCTTGTGAATTGGCTTTAAGATCTGATTGTTAAATTTAACAAGTGATGTTAAACCATTTTCAAAGAAGAAAGTTTGTGAAGGAACTTGTAAATATAGTTCAGAAAGATAGAACATATCCTCTTCTAGCTTCAAATCCTTTGCTTCACGAGCGTCAATAACAGTAATGCGTAGAGCTGGCACAAGATATGCCTGCTGACGTAGTGAATTCACAACTCGATTAAAATCAAATTTAATTTCTTTAAAAATTTCTATGTCTGGCTCAAATGCAACTATAGTTCCATGTTCCTTTGACTTGCCGATTTTCTTTACATTTGCCTTTTTCTTTCCTTGAGAATATTCCTGAGTATAAATATCTCCGTCCTTATGAACCCAAACTTGTGCGTAAATAGAAAGAGCGTTCACAACTGATGCTCCCACACCGTGCAGACCTCCAGAAACTTTGTATCCTGAATCCTCTCCACCGAACTTTCCTCCAGCATGTAGGACGGTCATGATTGTTTCCAAAGCAGAAACCTTTGTAGCCTTATGGATATCCACAGGAATACCTCTACCGTTGTCTACGACTCTAATTCTGTTGTCAGGCAAAAGCGCAACTTCAATATGATTAGCAAAACCACCCATGGCTTCATCACGAGAGTTATCGAAAATTTCTGTAATAAGGTGATGGAGACCATCTGGACCTGTTGTACCGATATACATTCCAGGACGCTTACGTACTGGCTCTAGGCCTTCTAGCACCTGTATCGAATCCGCACCATAACTATCTTTCTTCGCCGTCTTTTTATCTTGTTTTTCTGATTCTTTTGCCATGTTTTTATTGTATTTTATATGATTATTATAGCAAAATTCACTTCAAAATCATACTATTGACTTAGTGATTTTCGTGATGTAATGTGAGAGTGCTGGCTAACAAGTGCGCGCCAGAATAGGTCTTGGGCTAATGCTCAAGATATCAGCACATCACAACAGAAAGCGAGACAGTTATGTCCGAAACAAAGCTGGAAAAAATCAGCCCGGAGCGAGCTGGGGAACTTGCATTGAAAATCATCTGCGATATCTATGCTCGCCGGGGGCTAGATCTCAGGGTGAATCAATATGACGAGTGGCGCATGAAAAAAGCGAAAGAGATCAGATTCATTAATTTTGTGGCATTTACTTCTTTCACAAACAATGTCATCGTTCCAGCGCTCGCAGGTGTGTACGCGGACATTTATGGAAATGATGCGCCAAAGAAGGACTTTACTCTCATGGAGTCGGCGCTCAATGGACACATTGCTCTATTGATGCTTCGCGTTGAAAACCTGACCGCAAAACAATATCGACGCATCATCGAGGATTGTGTTGCAAGTGAAATCGGAAGTGAGGTGGAATTGATCAGCCTGTTCAGACATTATGTCATGGAATGGCAGGCTGAGAGACTCAGCGAACCAAACACAACGAAAAGCTAGCGCGACACTTTCACACCCCTTCTCTCAACTCGGGAGAAGGCGGTTTTTTTATATTTATTCCCTACTCTTCTCCATAAAATCTTTTTTATCAATTCTTGCCTGTCTAAGAATACTATGAAATGTTCCAATGAGAACTTCACTGTGCAATGGAATGATCACAGTAATTTTTTGCTCATTACCAATTTTCCTCATCTTTAAATGACTACCGGAAATACCAGATTCTTTAAATCCATACTTATTTAAAAGAATTTTGGCGATTTCTTTACCAGAAAAAAATCTAGGCATGAGAAACCTCAAACGTTCGCACTAATGGAATTTCTCTTTGAGCCTGTGTGTATGCAACAAGCTCATTACTTGATAAATCCCTAATGTATAACTCCACTGCCTCACGAATATTATTTTCTGCATCAATTAGATCTTTTCCTTGACTAGATACGTCCAATTCAGGACACAAAACGCTGTATCCTCCTTCTTCTTTAGTAAAAATAGCACTAAAAACATATTTCATGTATTTATGATACCACATATTTTTGTTTGTTAAATTAATAATAAATTAATTAGTAATAAATTAAACATAACAAAAAGTTATTAAGAAGTTCTAAAGAAATGACAGGAAAATAGCAGTTACAACACACTTTTCTACTTAAAGATAGACTATATAGACACAGTCAGAGCTAGCACACGCTCTTTCTCTCAATCTTCGCTCCAATAGCCCCCAACCTTCCCTCTAGATTTTCATAGCCTCTGTCAATATAGTAGACATTATTTATCACCGAAGTTCCCTTCGCGAGCAATGCTGCAATAACAGTAGCGAAGCCGGCACGTATATCATAAGCCTCAAGATTTTCTTCGCCATTATTTTTCAAATCTGCATTTCCATGAACAAGAATCTCGCGTGCATTCATTGTTGTAATGTTCGCACCCAATTTAATCAAATTTTCTGTAAATTTAAACCTTCCTTCATAAATAGTTTCTAGGACAATACTCTCGCCTGTTGCTTGTGTCAGAAATGTAACTATCGGTGACTGAAGATCGGTTGGAAATCCTGGATATTCATGAGTTCTGACATTAAAACTCTTGAATGTTGAATTTTTTACTTTTCCATTATCCTTTATTTCTATCGTGTCGGCTGTGGTCGAGATATTTACACCCGATTCTTTCAAAAGATTTATGACTGCCTCCAAATGCGCGGGGTTACAATTCAGTATTTTTAAATTATCAGCACAAAGCGCGCCAAGTATGAGGAAACTGCCCGCCTCTATTCTGTCAGGAATAGTGGCATATGGCTCGCCTTTTGATTCGAGCAAACCTCCTCCCGTTATCTCTATGGTCGGAGTACCAGCCCCCTTTATCTGCGCTCCGCAAGAATTCAAATATTCTGCTACAGAAACAATTTCGGGTTCCATTGCACAATTTTTCAAAATAGTTTTACCTTCCGCGAGAACTCCTGCCATCATCAAAGTCTCAGTCCCTCCAACTGTTTGAATATTAAAGAAAATTTCTGCGCCTTTCAATTTTCCACCTTCTGCGGTGATAACATAGGTATCGTCTTTCATTTCAACCTTAGCTCCCATTTTTTTGTAGGCATCAATAAATAGATCTATAGGTCTAGCACCTATAACACAACCACCCGGAACAGGAAAAACAACTTTTCCAAAACGCGCAAGTAGTGGTCCAGTCAAAACAACCGAAGATCTCATTACCTGAGAAATTGGATGATTGATATCTGTAGAAGTGATATCTTTAGCATTAATTGAAAGCGTGTTTTTATCGTTTTTGTCATTTTTGTCCTGGGCCACACTTGCACCGATATGTTCGAGCAGAGATGCCATCTTTTTTACATCTTCTGTTTGCGGTACGTTTTCAAGACTCACAATATCATTAAAAAGCACAGCGGAAGCCATTGCTTTTAATACAGCATTCTTTGCCCCAAGGACAGATATTTCACCGTTCAAAGTCTTTTCCCCGCCAAGGCCTTCTATAACAAACGAATCATTTTTCATATTTTAATTGTATATTTAATGTAATTTATATTGTACGTGTTTAGGAGCATATTTACAAATCTATGAATAACTCTATGGATGGCAAATTGGATGGCAAATTATTTTAAAGATTTTCCGTCCGCACTTACTCTGCGGAAGCCACCTAGCAAAAGTTGACCAGTTTTTGGTCACCTTTTACTATGTGGCCCAGCTCCGGAATTAATAATCCGTGACGAATCTATAGCAAACAATGTCTCTTCATTTATTCACAAAAAAAGCGCGGGTTAGGCGCTCTGTGATTCCATGCTTCGACGACTCAACGAGAGTGTCGAAAACTCAGCAAGCAACTTCCTCAAGGTTGAAGAAACCACGAATCTTGTGTGGACGCAGATACCTATCGCCTTCCGGGACAAAAGGAACTGGGTCCAATGTCAGTAAAACTCCTTGGAATTGAGCTACTTTGAATTCCGCATTCGCATCCTCAAAGAACTGAATTAGTTGAGCAGGTGCGATGAACGGTCCGAAATAGGCACTGCATGCCACTGTACCGCCAATTGTAGTACGTAGATGGATAAATTGATTCTTCATGTTTTCCTCTGGGTTAGTTTTTGAAGTTGGTTTCAACTACGTGAACTGTATTTACCCATATTTTACCACAAATAACCCCCAAGTCAATCCACTCCCATATTCTTTCAATACAAGGTATAAATATACTATGAACATAATCGAGGTCATCCCCATTAGCCGAGCGATAGGAACCAATACCCTGTCATATTTCACGTCAAAAGATGTTCCTATTGGCGCTATAGTCGATGTTCCATTGAGAAATAAAATAATACACGGAATAGTCAGCTCTGTCAGAAATGCCGAAGATATGAAAGGAGAAATCAAAAGCGCGGGATATGCCTTGAAAAAATTGGATAAAATAAAAAGCTCAGAATTCTTTTCAAAGCCGTTCATGGAAATGCTTAAAGAGGCATCAGAATACTATGCCACAAGCATTGGAGCTATAATCGACGTTCTTGTCCCTGACTATATTCTAAAAAATACAAATAAATTAATTGGCTCCGAAGCCACAAGCGAGCCGGCAAAGGAAGCGAAAGTAATTAAAGAAAAATACATTGTTCAAGGTGATGACGAAGAAAGATACGGCACATGGAAAAGTCTCATTAGACAGGAATTTGCAAAGAAAAAATCTTTGATATTCCTTATGCCTACAATTGAAGATGCTGAAAGGTCATTTGAATTACTTGAAAAAGGAATTGAGGGTTATGCCTTCCTTTTACACGGTTCATTAACGCCAAAAAATATTGTGGAGGTTTGGAACAAGATAATGAAAGAAGCCCACCCTGTAGTAATTATCGCAACTGGTGGCTTTCTCTCTATTCCACGCACGGACATTGAAACAATAGTAGTCGAAAGAGAAAGTAGCAAAACATATAAAATACCCAGAAGGCCATTTCTAGATATACGCCATATCGCTGAAATCCTTGCTGAAAAGAAAAATATAAAAGTATTTTTCGCTGACAACTTTTTAAGAGTTGAGACGTTATGGAGGGAAAGTCAAAATGAAATAGTTGAAGCCTCCCCATTTAAGTTCCGTTCATTAAGTACTGCAAGCGATACGCTCGTCGATATGAAGGCAAACAAAACCACAAATTCTAGTTTTAAAATACTTTCTGATGAAGTTGAAAACTTAATTTTGAAAACAAAGAATGATAGCGAACAGATGATAGTACTGGCTACAAGACGTGGAATGGCACCAACTACTGTCTGTGGCGACTGTCAAAATATCGTGGTCTGCAACAACTGTAGTTCTCCAGTCGTACTTCACAAGACCGTTGGTAAGGATGGTCAAAACAATGAGGATAAGAACTTTTTCATGTGTCATCGTTGTGGTGAAAGACGTTCTACAGAAGAATACTGCAAAATTTGTGGAAGTTGGAAATTGGGCGTTGTGGGGATTGGAATCGATCTTGTAGTCGAAAAAATCAAGGATAAATTTCCTGACATTACAATATTCCAAATTGATTCGGATACGGTAAAAGTTGAAAAATCTATTAAATTAATTATTCAGAAATTCAGAGCAAAGCCAGGAAGTATTTTAATTGGTACAGAAATGATGCTTCAATACATTCATGAAAAAGTAGAAAACTCAGCCGTAATTTCCTTGGATTCCCTTTTTGCTTTGCCTGATTTTCGTATACAGGAAAAAATACTTTACATGCTCATACGCATTCGCTCCCTTACAACAAGACGTTTAATTGTCCAGACACGTAAACCCGACGAAAAAGTTTTCGAGTATGGACTTAAAGGAAATAGCAGTGATTTTTATCGAGAGGAAATCGAACAAAGAAAAAAGTTCAACTATCCACCTTTCTCAACCTTGATTAAAATAACTCTTGAAGGTAAAAAAGAGGAAATTGTTAAACAAATGGAGGAAGTGCAAAACACTCTTGAGCCATTCGAAGTCGAAGTATTCCCTGCATTTACACATACTGTAAAAGGAAACTATGTATTGCATGGTTTGATGAGACTTTCACGCGACAAATGGCCAGATTCAGGCTTGATTGAAAAGATACGCTCACTATCTCCATCTGTAATAGTAAAGGTAGACCCAGAGACACTTTTATAGTACATTTTATATACAAACAAACGCCATGATTAATATAGTACAAAGTAATGACCCTGTATTGCGAGAATGTGCGCAAACCGTACCATTAAAGGATATTTCGTCTGAAAAAATTCAAAAAATAATCCGTGACATGAAAGAAGCACTTTCCACTCAAAAGGATGGTGTGGCAATTGCTGCTCCACAAATCGGAATTCCTTTGAGAATTTTCGTAGTATCTGATGCTGTGCTAAAGGAGGCAGATAAGGAATACAAAAGTATTGGAAAAGATATTGTTTTTGTGAATCCAGAAATCACCAAGCTGTCTAGACAAAAGAGTGACGTTGAAGAGGGTTGTCTTTCTGTCAGATGGAAATATGGAAAGGTTAAGCGGTCTATAAAGGCTGCTGTAAAAGGATATAATGAACTTGGTGAAATGGTAGAGAGAGGTGCCAGCGGACTTCTTGCACAAGTTTTCCAACATGAGACCGATCACCTAGATGGTATACTCTTTACTGACAAGGCTTATGATGTTGAGGACATGCCACCGGAAGAAACAAAAGAAAGGGCGAATAAATAGCCACTAGATAACTGTTAAATAATTGCGAGAAAATTTTTAATAAAATGGATACAAATAAAATTAAAAGAATTAAAATAGGGTTCTTTGGGACGCCTGAATATTCTGTGATGACATTAGAAAAGCTACATCAAGCTGGATATGAAATATCTTTTGTTGTAACAATGCCAGACAGACCACAAGGAAGAAAGATGGTTATCACTCCTCCTCCAGCAAAAGTTTGGGCAACTGAACACAATATTCCTGTATATCAGCCTGAAAAGCTTCGTGATCCCGCTTTCGCCGAAACACTAAGAAAACATGACTGTGATGTTTTTGTTGTAATTGCCTATGGAAAAATAATTCCAGATGCAATACTAAATATTCCAAAAGCAAAATCTATTAATATTCACGCTTCCCTTTTGCCAAAACTCCGTGGCTCTTGCCCCATAGAAACTGCGATTCTAAATAATGAAAAAGTAACAGGGGTAACTATAATGCGAATGGATGCTGGAATGGATCATGGTCCGATAATTGTACAGAAAGAAGTGATAGTTGAGCCATGGCCACCTACGGCCGACGTACTCGGTAAAAAAATTGTTGAGGCTGGTTCAGAGCTACTTGTTTCTATGTTGCCGGATTGGGTAAATGGGAAACTTTCTGAAATAGAGCAAGACCATTCATTAGCGACTTATACGAAAATGATTGCAAAGGAAGACGGTTTAATCAATCTTAACGATGATCCTTATAAAAATTATTTAAAAATTCAAGCATACAATGGCTGGCCTTCTGCTTTCTTTTTTATTAACAGCAAAGATAAAGGTAGCAAAAAAATCAGAGTAAAAATTACCCAAGCAAAATACGAGAATGGAGTTTTAACAATAGAAAAAGTTATTCCTGAAGGAAGAAATGAAATAAACTATAGTGATTTAGTTATCTAATTATTTAATCCTGTTTTACTGGTATAGACCGGAAGTGTCTGTTGATATTCCACTTCCAAAAGCTTGTACTTTATGTCCGAGATAATATACAACTGTCCAAAAACACATAAGACCTAGTAGAGCGATACACAACCATTGATTAACCTTTTGAGTAAGAAAGTTAGGCATTTTTATTTCTGTTAAATCCTTTTAATAATTC
>CAYXWP010000038.1:0-7892 GCA_964468845.1 uncultured Candidatus Saccharibacteria bacterium
TGAAGTAGTCTTTGGAAGTACTCTTGTGGTATAATTTAGCCATGAAAGAAAAAATTCTCCTAGCAATTAGTGATGTAGTTTTAACAAATATTCTTGTAGAAAAGCTTAAGTTAAGTGGTTATAAAATATACACAGCCCAAGATGGTGCTGAAGCATTGGAGAAAATGAAAACACTTTCTCCTGATTTGGTTATTATTGATGTCGTATTGTCTGGAAAAAATGGGTATGATGTACTCCAAGAAAAAAGTTACGATAGAATAATAACAAAGATTCCAGTTATAATTGTCTCTAACTCTGGAGTATCTATAAAAATGAATCTAATTCCCTCATCTCCAACAATAAAGGACTATGTAATTAAAACTCATATTGAACCTGACGAAGTACTAGAAAAAGTTGAGAAGGTATTTGGTAGAACATATATTGATCCTTCAATAAATGCAGGTAATCCAATTTCCGGCAAAAAAGTTCTTTGGGTTGAGGATGATAAACTTTTGTCAACAATTCTCTCAAAAAAGTTTGAGTCAACTGGCTATACTTTGATCAGAGTTGATGATGGGGAAAAGGCATTTGAATATTTAACACGGGAAATGCCCGACATAATTGTTTTGGATATTGTTCTGCCCAAAATGAATGGGCTTGATGTTTTGCAAAAAATTAAAATGGATGAAAAATTCAGAAATATACCTGTTATTATGCTTTCAAATATGAGCAGACAAAGTGACATTGAAAAAGCAAATCTATTAGGCGCGAAAAAGTTTATGGTTAAGGCAGCTGTTTCTCTTGACGAAATTGTTGCGGAAGTCGCAAACCTTACTACTGGTAAATAGTGAGTAAATGATTGGCAACTGATTGCCGAACTCGGCAGGCATATATTTGCCTTATTTAGCTATCTTGCTATAGTTAAACCCTAAGGAACAATGTTCCGATAATTTCGTATATATGCCAAATAAAAGGGAAAAAACAGAGCGTGGAGACGATAAAATCATCGTAAAAGGTGCTAGAACCCACAATTTGAAGAATATTACTGTGGAAATGCCACGTAATAAGATGATTGCAATAACAGGTCTTTCTGGCTCAGGAAAGTCGTCTTTGGCGTTTGATACTATTTTTGCTGAAGGGCAGAGACGATATGTTGAGTCGCTTTCTTCTTATGCACGTCAATTTCTTAAGCAAATGCAAAAACCTGATGTCGATGAAATTATTGGACTATCACCAGCTATTTCAATTGATCAAAAATCTCGATCAAATAATCCTAGATCTACAGTCGCCACAATCACAGAAATTTATGACTATCTGCGTATTCTTTTTGCACGTATTGGCAAGCCTCATTGTTTGACATGCAATAGAGAAATTCATCGTATATCAAAAGAGGAAATTTTGAATACTATAATTAAACAGGTTACTGATCACAATAAACAAGATGGGAAGGGCGCAAAAAAGATAATGGGTATCAATGTTAATGATCAAAAAGTTAGAATTTTTGCTCCAATCGTTGTTGGGCGAAAAGGTGAATACTATCAATTACTATATGATTTACTCGGAAAAGGATACGACAGGGTAAAGGTAGATGGTAAAATTATGCGCCTTCGTGAACAAATTATTCTTGATAAGAACAAGAAGCATGATATTGATGTACTTGTTGATGAAATATTCTTGAGCGAATTTAAGAAAAATTTAAAGGATAATAACAAGCAGAGAGAAAATGCTATAGAGAGATTGTCTGAATCGCTAGAAAAAGCCATTGAGGAAACTCAGGGTTTGATTAAAATTGAATTTCCTGATGAGGAAAAACTTATGTCCACAAAGTTCATGTGTCCATATGATGGATTCTCATATCCTGAAATTGAGCCTAGATTGTTTTCTTTCAACTCACCATATGGTGCTTGCGCAGTATGTAATGGTCTCGGTACTAGAGAGTTTTTTAGTAATGAGACATGTCCTACATGTAAAGGCGCAAGACTGCGAGACGAAGCTTTGTTTGTAAGGATTAATGACATAAATATTGTGGAAACAACAGCAATGTCGATTGAGCAAGCCAAAGTATTTTTTGAAAAAATTGAGCTTACTGACACTGAAAAAGAAATTGCAAAGGTAATTCTAAAAGAGATTGAATCTAGACTACAATTCATGGTCAATGTTGGTATCGAATACCTGACACTAGAGCGTAGAGCTCACACTCTCTCTGGTGGAGAAGCACAACGTATACGCCTCGCTTCTCAGCTTGGTTCTGGGCTTGTGGGGGCACTTTATGTGCTTGATGAGCCAACAATCGGTCTTCATCAAAGAGATAATGACCGATTAATTAAAACACTTACAAGTCTTCGTGATCTAGGCAATACTATCATCGTAGTTGAGCATGATGAAGATACGATGTTCTCATCAGACTATATTATAGATATCGGACCAGGAGCAGGAGTCCATGGAGGTGAAGTGGTTGTTTCTGGTTATCTTGATGAGCTTTTGACTGCAAAGAAAAATGTTTCAAATTCACTTACACTCGCTTATCTCCGTGGTGAAAAAGTTATAGACATTCCTGACAACAGAAGAGAACCAAAAGGTAAAATCATGGTAAGAGGAGGAAATATTTTCAATATAAAAGACATGAATGTTGATATCCCTCTATCCTGTCTCAATGTAATAACAGGTGTGTCAGGTTCAGGCAAATCTTCATTCATGTATGAAATTTTACATAAAAACTTACAAGCAAGACTGGAATTTAGACATCGAACTGCAAATATTTTTAATTGTTCTAGTTTTACAGGAAGCGAATACCTTGGACGTACTATTCTTATAGATCAGAGTGCCATCGGACGCACGCCAAGATCAAATCCGGTCACATATACTGGCGCATGGACACATATTCGTGATCTGTTTGCTGGCTCAGCCGAAGCGCGTGCACATGGATGGGGACCTGGAAGATTTTCATTTAATGTTAAGGGTGGTAGATGCGAAGCCTGCCAAGGCAATGGGGAAATTGCAGTTGAAATGCATTTCTTGCCGACTGTCTATGTTCCTTGTGAGGTGTGTGGTAGTAAAAGATTTATGAAAGAAACTCTTGATATTAAATACAAGGGTAAGAACGTATATGAAATACTACAGATGACAGTCGAGGAAGGGTTAGTCTTCTTTGAGGATATTCCTGCTGTCTCGGATCGTTTGCAAACTCTAAGCGAAGTAGGACTTGGATATCTAAAATTGGGGCAATCTGCAACAACACTTTCTGGAGGCGAAGCACAACGCGTAAAAATTTCATCTGAGTTATATCGAGCTCACTTACAAAAAACTATTTACCTATTGGACGAACCTACTGTCGGCCTTCACTATGAAGATGTAAAGAAACTGATTGAAATTTTACAAAGACTGGTCAACAAAGGAAATACTGTTGTTGTTATTGAGCACAATCTTGATTTAATTAAAAGCGCGGATTACGTTATAGATATTGGTCCAGACGGTGGTGATCGTGGAGGAAAAATTGTCGCAAAGGGAACTCCTGAGGATGTCGCAAGAAGTGACAAGTCATACACAGGGCAATATTTGAAAAAAGTTCTCAAGAAATAAAGGTAACTTAAAATTAAAATTTGTAAAAGTGTATTTAGATAAATAAAGATGATTTCAGAAAACTTTAAAAAATTAAATTTTCCTGATGCTCCGGGTGTATATTTCTTTAAAGATAAGACCGGGGATGTATTATACATTGGGCGCGCTACCTCATTGAAGGATCGTGTTAAAAGCTATTTTTCTAGCGACCTCATTCAAACTCGTGGGCCACTGCTTGTTGATATGGTTACAAGAGCTAATACTATTGAGTATATTGAATCCGACTCGGTTCTTGAAGCTATAATTTTAGAAAGTAATGAGATAAAAAAACATCAGCCGTATTTCAATACGAAGGAAAAAGACAATAAAAGCTATAATTTCGTTGTCATCACAGACGAAGACTTTCCTAGGATAATAATAGTAAGAGGTAGAACTCTAGATAAATTAAAAGAAAAATTAGATGAGAGAGAACTTAAATTTAAAATTAAGTATCAATTTGGCCCATATCCACAGGGATCACTATTACGTGATGCTTTAAAAATAATTAGAAAAATATTTCCATTTAGGGACGAAAAGGCGATGCTTAAACACCAAGAGTCTTTCTATCGCTCACTCGGACTATCTCCAGATGTAAATTCCATTGAATCAAAAAAAGAATATCAGAAAACTATAAGAAACTTGGTCCTATTTTTTAAAGGTAAAAAAACTTTACTAATTAAAACCCTTGAAAGGGAAATGGCAGAGTTTGCTAAAAATCAAAATTTTGAGGCTGCAAAGAAAACAAGGGACACTTTGTATGCACTTGCGCATATTCAAGATGTATCTTTAATAAAAAATGAAAAAGAAGTCGAAAATAACGGCAATAATGGGTTCAGAATTGAAGCATATGATGTAGCTCATCTATCTGGAAAGGATAATGTTGGTGTTATGACTGTGGTTGTTGATGGTGAAATGCAAAAATCAGAATATAAAAAATTTAAAATATCTAAGGACGTGAATAATGATGTTGCAGCGTTGGCGGAAATCTTGACTAGGAGATTTGCGCATTCTGAGTGGAAATTTCCAAATTTAATTGTTGTTGATGGTGGAATTGCGCAAAAAAAATGTGCAGAAACTATTGTGAAAAATATTCCCGTAGTCTCAGTTGTAAAAAATATTGCTCATAAGCCAGATCATCTTCTTGGAAATGAAGGTTTGGTGAAGTCACATTTGAAGTCAATTTTGCTTGCAAACTCTGAGGCGCATCGCTTTGCGATAAACTATCATAAGAGATTACGAAGTAAAAATTTTCTGTCCTAATTCAAAAACACATTGTTTACTCATTGCGGAATGCTTATATTATGGTATACATAGTATGTTCCGTTTGTTGGTGGTTTGCACTCAGTAGGTAGAGTAGGAGACGAGTTTGGCACTTTCATCCCAACTCGCCGGACCTTGGTGGGTGTTGCAAGGGAATCCTTTCTCACTGCAACCGTTCCCACCAAGGCCTTTTTTATATAAGTCACCAAAATTAAGGGCAAAATATCAAAAATGCTTGCCGAAATTTCTTCTTGCGTATCTCATTAGAAGTGCTATAAATATTACCAATTGGCAGGCGCTTCGGTTGCATTAGGAGGGGAGCCCGTTGCTCCACTCCGGAACCTTGATGGGTAGCTAGGAAGTTGTCGACTTCCCCCATCAAGGTTTTTTTATTGTATAATAGAATGCATGCACAGAATAAGAGTAGGGGTAATTCGTGGAGGTCCAAGTAAAGAATACGACATCTCTTTAAAAACTGGTGGGGCCGTTTTGGAAAACCTTTCTCAGGATAAATATAATCCAAGAGAAATTTTTATTGATAAAAATTCAAATTGGTTTGTAAATGGAATTCCTCTAACTCCTTTTGATGCATTGAATCAAGTAGATGTCGTGTTTAACGCATTGCATGGAGAATATGGTGAGGATGGAAAGATTCAACACATTCTCGAAATGCATGGCACTCCATTCACAGGTTCTGGTTCATTTGCCTCTGCCTTGGGAATGAACAAGAAACTAGCTAAAGAAGTTTTTATAAAAAGTAATTTGAAAACTCCACAGTTTAGATATATTGACTCGTCCGAGGATATCAATCAGCGAGCATATGAAATTTTCCGCGCCTTTCCTTTGCCTTTCGTCGTAAAACCAGTTTCTAGTGGTTCATCAGTTGGCATATCACTTGTTGAGAATTTTAGCTCATTTGTTGATGCCATCAAAAATGCTTTTGAGCATAGTGATGCTGTTATTATTGAAGAGTATATTAAGGGTAAAGAAGCAACGTGTGGAGTTATTGACTCATTTAGAAATCAGCAATTTTATGCGCTTCCATGTGTAGAAATTAGGCCTCATGATGGAACATTCTTTGATTACGAAGCAAAACTCGAAGGTAAATTTAACGAAATTGTTCCTGGAAACTTTACTTCTGATGAAAAAGCTGAAATTGAGAGGCTAGCCATTGAGGCTCACAAAAATCTAGGACTTCGACATTATTCTCGCTCTGATTTCATCATACACCCACATCGAGGAGTATTTATTCTGGAAACAAATGCATTACCTGGACTAACCGAGAAGTCTTTGCTCCCAAAGGCTTTGAGTGCAGTTGGGGCAAGCGTATCCCATTTCCTAGATCATGTGTTACAGCTTGCAATAAGTCGAAAATAATGTAGAATAATTTCACGTTAATTTTATACAAATTTTCGTAGTAATGGGCCCGTAGCTGTCTTGGTAGGTATACAACGGAGGGTCTAGAGTTAAGTAAGAAATTATAAATGTAACATTGGGCCCGTAGCTCAGTTGGTAGAGCAATCGCTTTGCAAGCGAAAGGTCAGGAGTTCGAATCTCCTCGGGTCCACAACGAAAGAAAAAGCTGGCTTATGCCAGTTTTTTCTTTTGTCTTGGATCTTGAGCATAGATGAGAAAGCCGGACTGAGCGAAGGCGAGTAAGGTGCAATTATTCTATGTAACACATTTTCAAAAACCACAACGCATGCTACAATTTTCTTATGAGAAAATATTTTATAGCTCTAATAGTTTTATTGTTATCGTTGATAGTAGTGGGTGGTATTTATGTAAATATTGATAAAAAAACAGGGGAACAAAATAGTCTATTGTCAAAGGATGCGTATACAAATAGTAAGTACGGCGTAAAAATGTATCCCCCTGATGGCTGGTATTCGACTCAGGATGATTATTTTAACGCACAAATTATGTTTTTAGATAAACCACGATCATCTATAAGTGATTTTGCAAGTTCAAATTCAATTATTACGTTACTTGTATATCCAAACGATGATTCTTCATATTCATCAGAAAAATATATTGATGAAATTAAGAAAAGTATTGAAGAAATTATACAAGCATATAAGTCAGTCGGTGGAAGCGAATCATCAGATGATAAATTATTAAAATTGAACTACAAGTATTCTATTTTAAATGAGGCTATTACAAACAAAGAAAGTGTAGTTATTGATGGTATAGATGGCATAGCATACAATTTTGGTTGGTACTTTGGTGGTAGCGGCCTTGGAAGGACAATTTTATTAGAAAAAGATAAGAAGTTTTTTGTAATAATTGCTGAGGTTAATAATGAAGATACCTGGATAAAAGACAAGGAAAAGATAATTCAGTCAATGATGAGTTTCAAATTAATTAAATAAACTATTAATAATATTCGTATTGAATTATGATCACTAGTACCAGCATCAGTACTAGTTCTGGTACTAGTACATCCCCCTAATCTCCGAGAGATGATAGTCCAAATCACTTCGAAGTGGATGTGTTGGCCATACCCTCACAATCTCCTCAATAGTTTCGACATAATGCTGTATCAAATGTTCTTTTGGAACATTGAAACGTCGAAAGGTACTATCTCCATCTTTTTGAAAGTCCGCAATCAACTCTGTGCAATTTGATATGACGTCTGCTGCCTTGACCAACAGTGAATCATGCGAAAGTTTGGATATTTTATTTACCGCTTCTTTTTTATGCAATACCCAGGACAATGTACGCGGTCCTTCTGTCACATCACTAACTATTTTTGCTACCTTATTACCAAATCTATTTTTTATTGTCTCAATAGTTATTTTTTTTGAATCCAGACTATCCTCAACAGTATCATGGAGTAGTCCAGCAACAACTACATCCTCGCTTTGAGTTATTCTTGCCAAAATTAAACCGACAATTAGTGGGTGGACGATATATGGTATGTCTTTACCTTTTCTTTTTTGTTTTTGATCGAGTTCATGTACTCGAATCGCAGTATGTATTGCAGCTTTTATTTTTTGTGTATATTTCATAGCTAAAAATTTCTCCAAAAAATCGGAGGACAGATATTATATCAG
>CAYXWP010000039.1:0-3089 GCA_964468845.1 uncultured Candidatus Saccharibacteria bacterium
ATATTCCCATCACTAACTGAGCTGGTTGATTATATATCCAAAAATCCAGATTCAACAGAGTTGGGAAATAAATATTTATACCAAAAATGATATCTTTATCGTTCAATTACTACACGATCTCATTGCTTATATGTGGTTTTACCGCAATTATTTCTGGTGTTGTTGTGTTTATTCATGACACAAAAAAAGCTGAGAATCAGGCATGGTTCGCGTTGACATTATGTACCGCTATTTGGAGTTTTGGGTATTTCTCTATGACAGCATCTACTACTCAAGAATTAGGAAATCTGAGTAATTGGATATTACATTACGCAGCAATTTATATACCCCTTTTTTATTATCTTTTGGTTTTGGTTATTACCGATACGTTTAGGAAATATAGGGTTATTTTCATTATATTTACTTTTTTCTCGTTTGTATTTACAACAATTAATTTATCACCAATATTTCTCGGATCTGTAGTCCCAAAGGTCGGTTTTAATTTTGCTCCCGTTCCTGGTCCACTGTACATTTTATTTTTTGTGTATTTTGTTGTTCTAGTATTGTTCGGAGTTGTAACGTCATGGGTATCATCAAGGTCTACAACAGATAGGGTTATGAAATTGAGATTGTATTATACAATAATATTTACAATTTCCGCTTCTGTAGGTGGTGGTAGTGTCTTTTTGACAACTTTTTTTGGGAGTATTCCTCCTTTCCCATTGATTTTATTTTCTATTTACCCAGTTATAAGTGGTTATGCAATATTGAGACACCAATTATTCAATGTAAGACTTATTAGTACGCAAATATTAATATTTATAACCTGGATTTTTATTTTTATAAGAATTTTGTTGTCTGAATCAAACCGAGATTTGGTAGCAAATTCCACATTGCTTTTAGTTACTATATTACTAGGAATTATGTTGATCAGAACAGCAAAAAAAGAAATCACCCAACGTGAAAAAATCGAATTCCTTGCTGCAGATCTAAAGAAAGCAAACACACGCCTTCTTGATTTGGACAGACAGAAATCAGAGTTCATTTCATTTGCCACACATCAGCTTCGAGCGCCGATCACAGCAATGAAGGGCTATTCTTCACTTATCCTTGACGGTACTCTTGGGGAAGTAAATAAGGAGGTTAAAGAGGGTGTAAGTAGAATATTTGATTCTTCAAACACCTTGGCAAATGTTGTTAATGACTATTTGAATATTTCTCGCATAGAACTTGGTAGTATGAAGTATTCATTTACAGTAATTAATTTAAAGGAATTTGTACAAAATATAATTGCAGAATTGAAACCAAATATTGAAAAGAGTAATTTGGTATTAGATTTTTCTACGAATCCGTCAAATCCGGCAGAAAGATTTATGGTGCACGCGGATATGGATAAATTGAAACAGGTTATAACAAACCTAATTGATAATTCGATAAAATATACTCCGAAAGGGGCTATTCATGTTTCAATTGCGAAGAATCTAAATGACAGAAAAATAACATTTTCAGTAAGAGACAATGGTGTGGGTATTGCTCCAGAAGTTATACCAAAACTTTTCTCAAAATTTGTACGTGCCGACAATGCCAATGAACAGAACATTTACGGAACAGGACTTGGTTTGTTTATCGCAAAAGACATAGTTACTGCGCATAAGGGTAGAATTTGGGCGGAGTCTGATGGGGAAGGAAAAGGCTCGGTATTCTTTGTGGAATTGGATATGGTGGTGTAGGGGGTAAGATTTATATTTTATACTAAGCGTTGCAACTCAATATTGAACTCCGGTCTGCTCGGGTAGCTCTTACGGTAAATTCATAGAAGATTCAGTCGGGGCTATCACTGAAATTAGACCAATTGATCCAAAAGATTATAAAATATTTTGACCGGTGGAAAATTAGAGAAGCTGTCATAAATAGAGCCAAAATTACTAAGAAATTTGTAATAATTTTTTTTAATGTTCAGAATACTTTTTATATAAAAAATATTTTTTCCAATATTTATATGTTCTTAATTCCGTTGGAGTTCCCCATGAAAGAAAAGTTTCAATTTTAAAAACTTTTACTTTCAAGCCATTTGAGATTAATACATTTGTACACTCGTCCAAAGAGAATTCCTTACCACTTTTAAGATCTTTCGCTATCATCTCCTTAATATTATCAAAACATATCTTTGCTCTCTTGTAGCTAAACCAGCCAACAACAGCATTATCATTAAGAGGAAGATCGGAGAGTGGAATTTTATATTGAATTTTTTTAACAAAATCATCTTCATCTAAGGCAATCCAACCATAGGCCTCAGGCTGTGCTGAGGTTGGTGGATAATTACTAAATGACCATACTAAAGAATCAAATAGGGGGTTAGAAAGTTCTCTTTGCAATTTTTCCTTGTCATAAACTGGCCCACAATCACAACTTGCAACCGTTAATACAGAATCAGGATCAATTAAAGATTCCGCTTGTAATACACTATGTGCCTGTCCTTTAGCTGTCTCTGTTTGTATGACAATGCTAGCCTCTGGAAAATATTTATTAATAATAGCTTCGACACCATATTTCTTTAAATATTCGGCCACGACAAAGATTAATTTTTCAGCGAACGGTAAATGCTGAGCCGACAGGATGAACATTGGAACACCATCAACACTTATTAAGGGTTTTGGTAATATATAATTTTCCTCAGTAAATCTTTTTCCTTGCCCGGCAAGAAGTAATAAATTTGTTCGCATATTATTATTTATTTTGATTAAAATGTTTTGACCAATATACGTATTCTCTTATATCCTCTGGCTTACCCCATGATATAAAATAATCCACGGGATATAATTTATTTTTTAGATGATCCTTAATTAATAAATTATGAACAAGGCTGACGAAATATTCTCCCCCACACAATATATTTCCATCAATTAATTTGTTAAAATAATTTTTAACAAGTGCACCAGTCTTAAAATAATGTATGCCAGCTGACGTCCATGAATCTATTTTATTTGGTGTAAAAGAAAATTTCTCTCTTACTTCTATAAGATTTTTATTTTCGTCAACTCTAGTTGTTGCATAAAAACCGTCCTGTATAAGAGGTGGATGAAAACCTGTAAATGCCACAAAACCTGAAT
>CAYXWP010000039.1:3099-7880 GCA_964468845.1 uncultured Candidatus Saccharibacteria bacterium
ATCTACGTTGTTATTGGTCATTTCGGCTAGGAAATTCTGGTAATTCCAAACTACACTTATATCACAATATGAGATTACAACTGGCTCACTAGTTTTTATATATTTTTCTGCTTGAATAATAGAATATACCGGGCCTAATTTATGAGTTGGGATTCCCACAATTTTAGCATTGGGAGCATAGGACTTAATAATATCGTACATCATTGTTTCCGTTAAATGTGTTTCATTACAAATAAACAAAAAATCTGATTCTGGTGGAAACATACTTATTACATGTGCAATCATTGGTTTGTTATCTATCAAAATAAGCGGTTTAGGTTCTTTATAACCAGCCTTTTTAAACCTTGATCCAATTCCAGCCATCGGTATTATTATTTGCATATTATTTTCTATAATAATTAGCTAACTCCTCCCACTGTACTGATTGTTCCGATGAAGTCATTACGGCATCTAATTTGAATCTTAGTTTTATAATTCTTTTAATGTATCCTTGAATATCTTCTGGACGATTCCATCTTTCAGGACAGACAAGACACGTCTTCAGTCCTCTAATTTTATCTACAATATTCTGTGTTAATGGCAATTTCGTCGGAATATCAATCCATAACCAATCAACGTCTTTTTTATATCTGAGAGCCATGTTAATTGGTTCATTTTCAGAATATCTTATTGCAATCTTCCGAAAACCATCTTGCGTCGCATGATGTATCCAATAAGGCTCAACATCTAAAAGAAAATAATTAGTTATCTTATACTTTTTTGCAAGAGATATAACTTGATTCTCAATGCCAGACTCCTTAATATTAAAAATAATAAAAGAATGTCTAAAATTTCCTAGATATCTCTCTAAACTATCGCCATTCTTAAATGGTTCGTGATTGAGCACTAATTTAGTACCATACGCTCTTATATCAATTTCAACACCATATTTTATAGGTATTTTCTTAAGTTTGGATACTGTATTTACTCGATGTATTATTATTTGCATATTATATTTAGTTTAAATTAATTTTTGTTGTAATAGCTGGTACCCAATTCTTATTCTGATTATTTTTACTAAATTTATATTGGATTCTTGCTATAATTTTAAGACTAAAAAATATAAACCATATGAATGACCTAACAATTGATTCGGAAAACATTTTTTTCCAAATAATAATTCTATTTATTTGATCTGCTGGTAAAAACATAAATCTTGGAAACAAGATAAAGCATTTTTTTAACTCGTTACTCCTTCTTCTAAATGTATTGAAATAATCACGATATGAAGTTATCTGATGAAAATATACTTTAGCTGATGAAACCCTCACAATTGACTCTGTTCCATATTTTTCTAATAAGTAAAATGATAAGAATACATCATCAACAAAAAGTGGTGGAATTGTTTCCGGAATGTGCCAATCTTTAATAAGGAAAGCTCTTCCGTGTAAATGCTTCCGTGGTGAGAAGATTGTAGGAGAAACATCATATTGATTTAGAGTTTTTTCAATTAGCGTTTCTTTTTCTCTATTAATTGGTATGCTTATTGCATATACAGCCTTAACCTTTTTTTCAGAAGAATATTTTAAAAGTTCATTAACACAGTCAATATCAACTAAAACATCAGCTCCGAAAAATAAAAGATCAGTAGCTCCTAGGTTTGTTTTATATTTAAATATTTCTCTTTGCGCCTCAACAAGACTACCCTCATTTTTAACTAGTAATACACATGGTATTTGTGGATTTTTTCTTTGCCACTCCTGAATATTAGGTATTGTGTTGTCAGAACAACCATTTGCACAAATAACGAGTTGCCATTTGGGTAAACCTGCATTATTGGCTGAACCTCTAATACTTTCCAATGTTGATACAATACAGGATTCTTCATTTCTTGCACACACCCCAATAATCACATTTTTATCCTTATTATTCATGATAATAAGTGAGACTTTACAATAAAAAGTGCTATTTTGCAAGCTTTGCTAATTTACAATAAATAATGTAGGCTTCAAGTGGATTTAAACAATATCTTGAAAGGAAGGTCCTACTATGCGACTTGTTAAGGGATTTCATGCACAAGAGTGTTCTCTGAATGACGCCTTACTGTTGGTTAGGCACGGAGCCGACGTTCTAACTTTAGCTCACGGTCTTAATCAACCATTGACAGAGAAGACTAAGCCAGACATTCGGATACTCGCAACACAGATAATCCGGCATTGTGGTAAGATCGGTGTAAATGGTATTCGCATTCTCTATAGCAATCGCTTGCGGGCAATTCAAACAGCAACTATTCTTGCGGAAGAATTGTTTGCAGCAGAGATTGCCACACAAATGTGCGAAACAGAAAAGCTACGGGAGGTCTACCAAGGTGAATTCACCATCGTGAATCATCTCGATGGTGAGGAGTATAAACCTCTGATGGACGCATGGCGTGCATGGCAGTGTGAGCTAGACGCTTGCGAACTGTTGTACAGATTTGGCGATCCTTCCATCGGCTTAGACGGGATACCAAAATACCCTGAGCTTGTTGGATGGTTCAAGGAATTCGGAGAACATCAAAAAGAGTTTTCCCTCAGACTTTATTTGATGATCAAAGAAATCTTTGAATATCCTGCGGATGGCAACCTATGTATGGTTGTTGGGCACCAGGCAACTTGTTCAAGAATACAAAGGATAATAAGTGCGGTGTCAACACTAACAAGTGCGAACGACTTTGCGCCCGGAGAACTAGTCCGTTTTCTTGAAAAGAAAGGGTCAAGAGAATCGATTGATCATGCGTCGGGTATTATTATCCGTAGGCCTGATCGTGGCTTGATGCTTCAAGCGCTTGAAAAAGAAATCCGGTACTTGAGGTTTCTGTGAGGGTCTTGCGAAAGCGAGACCCTGTTTGTTACACTAAACAAATGAACAAATACAAATTAACTGAATCAAAGGAAAGAAATGGACAAAATATGACCTATATTTGGCATCCAAACGAAATCCCCGAGGGAATATTATTACATCAAGTATATGGTTTCGCACACACAGATGACAATCTAGTAACTTTGGTCAGGGATAAAGAAGAGCAACGTTTTACTCTACCAGGAGGTGGTATTGAACCCGGAGAAACTGCCATAAAAGCTTTAGTCAGGGAATTCACAGAAGAAGCCCAATTTGATCTAAAAGATATTAAATTGTTAGGATCACTTGAGATTGTCAATAATAACGCAGAAAGGGAAATTGATAGACATAATTTGCAAGTCCGTTTTGTCTGCAAAATTGGACATCTTGAAAAATTTGTACCGCTTAAAAATGGTTTTGAAACCGAAGAAAGAATTTTTGTATATTACAAAGATCTTCCCAAGTATGTCAGCTTTATTGAAAAATACACCACAGGGAAAATGCAGTACGATATGTTCTGTGCTTACTTAGAGAATAATCTCAAGTTATGAAAATAGCACTTATTGAACCAAGAGCGTCATATTTTATTGCTGGATCAGAAAGGGTCTCAATCAAACACGCTGAATTACTATCTAAATTAGGTCATGAGGTTGAACTATATACATCACTTCGTGCAAAAAAAGAAGAAACTTTTTTCTTTAAGGAATTGGGAGATAAGAAAATTAAGACACTTTCAATTTTAAAATTTGATATAACTCAAATATTGCCAGAAATATATAAAACGGAACCGGACACTGAACATGTCCGATGGGTAATGGAATCACTGGCTTTTAGTCAAAAAATATACGACACGCTAGAAAATAATAAACCAGATATAATTTTGTCATACTATTTACCTGACAGTTTATTTAAACCAGTCGGCATACCAAACTCCATATATCTTTTGGGCAATCCCTCCAAAGACATTCCTTTATATAAAGCATTTATTCAATTTTGTGATGCAACAATAGCTATAAGTTCTATTGTTGAGGAGAAGTGGAAAGATAGAACATCAAAAATTAACCTTAATTACAAATTAGGGACTGGTGTTGACTATCCAATTTTACAGACTTCAACTATTAATTCAAGAACAAAATATAACTTGGTTTTTGCAGGACGTCTCATTACAAGAAAAGGTATCTTAACATTAATTGACGCATTTAATGAAATTATTAAAAAAAATAATGATATATGCTTATGGATTTTAGGAGACGGAGAATTAAAAAATATTATTGAAGAAAAAATTAAACTCCTTAAATTAGACGCTAATGTTAGACTAGTCGGATTAGTAAATAACCCCTATGATTATTTTACGATGGCAGATGTATGTATTTTTCCTTCACACCAAGGAGATGGCCTTATGGGTACTGTATTAGAAGCGATGTCCGCAGGGAAACCAGTTATTACAACAATAAAAAATGGAAACGAAGATGTAATAACCAATAATTTAAATGGTATTCTCATCCGACCAGAAAATACAGAGGATATTATAAAATCAGTCCATGACTTGTTAGATAACACTGAGAAAAGAAATATTATAGGTAAGAATGCGCAAAAATATATTAAAGAAAACATGACATGGAGTTTGCATTCCAAGAGACTTTTAAAAATTCTTGAAGAAATAAGAATGAATTACCTCGCAGCAAGCCGCCGAGGTACCAGTGCCTCCGTTAGAGAATAGAGTTAAATAACGTTAGTTTATTTTCATGAAGTCTTGCTAGTCTTTTTCGATACTCTTGTTCCTTTACATATTTGGGTATGCTTTATTTTTTCTGGTGAAATTAAAAGTGTATCTGGTTTTATATCTGCTGGGGCAGTTTTTACAATATGTATGTAACCCTCAATATCAAAATCAGGGTTTATTTCAAACTTTGTAAGATTGC
>CAYXWP010000040.1:0-7767 GCA_964468845.1 uncultured Candidatus Saccharibacteria bacterium
AAAATTGCTACAGAGATTCTAAGGAAACAGACTGCTTAAATTACCATTAGACCTAAAAGTACAACAAATGGTACAATAAAAAGATATGAACAAGCAGAAAAATACCCCAAATAATGGGAAGAAAAACGGCAATGGTAAACCAAGTCGCTTCGGTTTACTAAATGCTGTATCAATTGGATTATTAATTCTTTTCTTGATTTCTGGGCTATATTCCATCGTTGTGGATCAGAAATCGGCAACGACGAAAATCACTCTTTCTGAACTCGCAAAGGATGTTGGAGCTGGAGATGTCTCCTCGATTACCGTTAAGGGCGATACTCTTATCGCTATTTATAATGATGAAAAGAAAACACAAAAGGAGACGAATAAGGAATCAGACTCGTCACTTACCGAAACCTTTGCTCGATATGGGCTTACAGCTGAAAAACTCAATGCTGTAAAAATAAACGTTGAGGGTCCAAGTGGATTTATGTATTGGCTTGTTCAAATTGCTCCATTTCTTGTTCCACTATTTTTCCTTGCGTTGGTTATTTGGTTTTTGACAAGGCAGGTGAAGGGGGCAGGGATGCAGGCATTTTCATTCGGACAGTCAAAGGCACGTATAACTTTACCTGACGACAAAAAGCAAAAAGTTACTTTCAAAGATGTAGCTGGAGCAAAAGAAGCAAAACAAGAACTCGCAGAAATTGTTGATTTCCTTAAAAATCCAAAAAAGTTTTTGGAAATTGGTGCGGTTATTCCAAAAGGTATTCTTCTCATGGGTGCGCCAGGAACAGGAAAAACTTTGCTAGCTCGAGCGGTTGCAGGTGAAGCGAATGTAGCATTTTTTGCAATTTCTGGTTCAGAGTTCGTGGAAATGTTTGTTGGTGTTGGAGCTTCACGTGTTCGAGATTTGTTCAAGATGGCAAAAGAGGCGGCACCTGCAATAATTTTTGTTGATGAAATTGATGCTGTCGGACGTGTGCGCGGTACGGGTGTTGGAGGAGGGAATGATGAAAGAGAGCAAACACTAAACCAAATTCTAGTTGAGATGGACGGCTTCGAACCGAATGAAAAAGTGATTGTGATGGCTGCTACGAACAGACCAGATGTTCTCGATCCTGCCTTACTTCGTCCAGGAAGATTTGATCGTAGAGTGACGATTGATTTGCCGGACAGAAATGATCGCGAAGAAATTCTTAAAATTCATTCGACAAAGAAACCTTTTGCCGAAGATGTTGTTCTTCGTGTGATCGCAGAAAGAACCCCTGGTTTTTCTGGAGCTGATTTATATTCGCTAATGAATGAAGGGGCAATCCTTGCTGCACGTGAAAATCGTACAAAAGTTTCTCAATATGACTTGATACGAGCCATTGAAAAAGTAATGCTTGGTCCAGAAAGAAAGAGCCACTTGCTCTCAAAGAAAGAAAAAGAAATTACCGCCTACCATGAAGCAGGGCATGCTCTTGTGGCATCGGTTCTTCCTTATGCAGATCCTGTTCATAAGATTTCTATAATCTCACGTGGGCGTGCAGCCGGCTACACTTTGCATCTTCCACTTGAGGATAGAAAAATGCAAAGTAAAAAAGAATTTCTTGATGATATTGCAGTGTCACTTGGTGGGTATGTAGTAGAAAAAATTATGTTCAATGATGTGACGACTGGTCCATCAAATGATTTACAAGTTTCAACCGCTCTTGCTCGAGATATGGTTACGAAATATGGAATGTCCGAAAAGATCGGCGTGCTTGCGCTCGAGAGTTCTGGCGGGCGAGCAATGTATGGAAAGGGGGTAGAGGATAATGAGTATTCGGAAAAGGTGAGTGCAGACATTGATTCTGAAGTTGCAAGAATTATGCATGAGGCATACAAAAAAGCTGAGGATATTGTTACGAAGCATAAGAAGGCTCTTGATGCTATCGCTTTGAGATTGATTGAGATAGAAAATCTTGAAAGAGATGAGTATGAAAGTATCATTATCGCTCATGGAATACAGCCGAAGAAAAAGGTGGATATAGAGCATCTTGCTTAGGAGTTTTCTAGGAAATAAATTTACTTTCTTGTGAAGTTGACTAGGTGAACCTTTGGATTATAATTTCTATAATTATTATCTAACCGTTCGCTTAATATGGCTAAATATAAAGAAAAATCTAAGGCAATAAAGTTAAGGAAGAAGGGCTTGAGTTATAGTCAGATAAAAGAAAAGCTTGGTATTGGTAAGGGTACTTTAAGCGAATGGCTGAAAGATTACCCACTTTCTGATAAAAGGATAAGAGAATTGAGGGATAATAATCCTCAGAGAATTGAGAAGTATATAAATACTATGAGGAAAAAGAGGGAAGATAAATTTTCCATAGCTTTCGAGAAAGCGAAAAATGATATTGGGAAAATTACGGATAGAGAGTTATTTATTGCTGGTTTTTTCTTGTATTGGGCTGAGGGAGGGAAGACAAGGAATGGCACAATAGTTTTAACCAATACGGATCCGTCAATGCTCAAGGCTTACATTAGATGGCTTGAGATGTTTGATATTAGCAAGGATAAATTAAAAATTAAATTGCATATATACAGGGATATGAATGAAAAAATGGAGATAAAATTTTGGTGTAAAGAATTAGGCATAAATAAATCACAATTTCAAAAAACATGGGTTAAAGATTCTAAAATGTCTGATCTTACATACAAAAATAATTTTGGACATGGTACATGTAATGTTATATATAACAATACAGTTTTTGCGATGTATGTCTTGATGGGAATCAAATTTATTGCTAATGTAGTAGGGGTGGCCAAGATAGACAGAATGCGCGCGTAGCTCAGTTGGTAGTAGCGAGCGTCTTATACACGCTAGGTCCCAGGTTCGAGCCCTGGCGCGCGCACAAAAATCAGTATGTAGGGGGTATTTTGTTTATTTAGGCATTATACCCAAATTTACTCCCAATGCATCACTTCGCTTTTTCTTTCCTTTAAATTATTTCTAATTTGAGGATATTTTTCTATTGAAATATCTTCTTCAATGATAAGTTTTGCCTCTGTCCTTGCTGCTTCCACCATTTTGATATTTTGCAATGCTTCCATAGCTATATCAGAAACACCCCATTGTTTGCCACCAGAAAGTTCGCCTGAGCCACGGAATTTCAAGTCATACTCAGCAAGTTCAAAACCATTTTTTGCAGTTTTTAAGGCGTTAAGTCTATCAAAAGTTTTTTCTGATTTTGTTTCGGCAAAGACGTAGCAGTACGCTTGATGATTCGAGCGTATAACTCTTCCTCGAAGTTGATGAAGTTGGGCGAGTCCGAAGCGTTCTGCTCCTTCGATAACGATTACTGTTGCATTCTCAACATTCACTCCCACCTCGACAACCGATGTCGCGCAGAGAATATTTACTTTGCCTGATTTGAAATCAAGCATAACGGAGTCTTTTTCTTTTGGTTTCATTTTGCTATGCAATATTCCAATTTCGTATTCAGGAAATATTTTTTCTTTCAATCTTTTTGCTTCCTCTTTCACTGATTTGGCATTTACCGCGGCTTCTTTGTCTGGATCGGGTTCATTAATTCTAGGACAGATCACATAAGCTTGCCGTCCTGCTTCAAGTTCAATTTTAATTTTTTTGTAGATTTCGTCTCGGCGATCTGGAGTAACTATGTCAGTGATAATCGGTTTGCGACCATGAGGCATTTGATCGAGAAGGGTAAGGTCAAGGTCACCATAAATAGTTAGAGCAAGTGTTCGGGGGATAGGGGTGGCTGTCATCGAAAGTAAATGTGGTGCACGAGCAAGTCCATCTGCGTCCTTTTGCACTAGAGATGCTCTTTGCTTCAGACCAAAGCGATGTTGCTCATCAATAATTACATAAGCTAGATTTTTGAATTTAACAGATTTTTGAATAAGGGAATGCGTTCCAATGAGAATTGGAATTTCACCATTTAGAACCCATTTCAAAAGTTGAGTGCGTGAGATGTCGGTCCAGCCTTTTGGATTGAGTTTCGAGGGGAATTTTCTGCATCCACTGCCGGTGATGAGTCCGACCTGAACCCCGAGGTATGAAAAATATTTAATAAATGATTCAAAATGTTGTGTTGCAAGTATTTCGGTGGGGCACATATAGGCCACCTGTAAATTTCCAAATTTTCTGCCCTTGGGTTTTGTGGTGACAACTGAATACGCAGTTGTAGCTGCTACTGCAGTTTTTCCAGAACCAACGTCTCCTTCGAGTAGGCGAGCCATGGCATGTCCTTTTTTGAAATCATCCATGACTACATTTATAGATCTTCTTTGTGCCTCAGTCGCTTCAAAGGGGAAGCGCTTTATAAATTCATTAACATCTTTTTCCTCGGTTTCAATTTTGAATGCTGGATTTTTTTCGTATTCCTTCCTTATAATTTGCTTTTCCAATTGAATAAAAAAAACTTCTTCAAAGGCAAAACGCTTTCTGGCGGAAGCGGCGTCTTCTGGTTTCATCGGCGTATGTATCCAGATCAAAGCAGTTTTCAAACTTGGCAAACTATATTTGTCCAAAATTTCCTTCGGAATTGGATCAATCATTTTATCAAGCAAACCATTTTTAAAAATATCTATTATTTTATGATAAATCCAATTCGAAGTTATTCCTCTCGACTCTGGATATACTGGATATAGTGTATGTGTTTTGCCATCATCTCCGAATAGGGAATTACCAACACCTGTCGGTAATTTATTCACAATTTCAAGTTTGGGATTTGAAAAATATAACTCGCCATTCCCAGCCAGCTCCGCACCTTTTGTCCGCCTTTGAGATACTTTCCCCTCAATTCTTACTAAGGCACCCTCAGGCGTCATCTTCGCAAGATATGGCTGATTGAACCAAACACAGTGTATTTTACCGCTTTCATCTTCAATCCAAGCATCTGCCATTGGAATTTTTGTTTTAAATCCTTTGCTAGTTTTTAGTTTTGATATTTTTCCAAAAACAACTGCCATGTCTCCTTTTCCCAAAGTTGAAATATTCCTTGTCTGCGATGTGTCGCCATAGCGAGAGGGGAAGTGATACAAAAGATCCTTCATGGTGTTTATGCCAAGCTTTTTCAGAGCAATTTTTTGAGGAGGTATGAGGCGAAAATGGTCTGTGATACTGGAATTGTATTGCATTTGTTCATTATACGATATTTGCGTCAAAACAATAGCCAGAGTACAATATATACATGTCATCAGTAGATTTCGACGAACAGGCATCATCGTTCAATAAATACAAATCAAGAACTGTTCTTGGCCAACCTTCAACTCCTGGCTTGGTTGGTTTTTTTATGAGAACTGGATTGGTAAAGTCAGAGGAGGGTGGAATGAAAATGTTGTATTTCATTTTATTTTTTTGTATTTTAGCGACAGCATTTTCCGTTTACTATTTTTTTGGTCCAGCCCAGAAGCCACTTACACCAGAACAACGAATACAGAGGATACAGAATGATAGGAGTTTGACGAGTGAGGAGAAGGAAGGGCAGATTAATTTTATACGCTTTATGTCAGGACAACAGAAATGATTAATAATATGAAAAAAGATAATGGGTTTACACTTATCGAATTACTTGTAGTTATTGCGATTATTAGTCTGCTGTCATCTGTAGTTTTAGGTGCTCTTAATACGGCAAGAATAAAGGGGTATGATGCCAAGTATAAAATTGAGCTAAAATCATTGCAGAGTGCTTTCATTCTTTACAAGGACAAAAACGGAACAGTACCCGGTGGGGTTGGTTACTGGATGGATAATACGCCAGCAAATTATGCAAATTTTCTTGTTAATTTGGTTAATCCACTAGTTGGTTCGGGTTTTATACCAGAAATACCCCATTATTATAACTGGGCAAATGATAATAATAATGCTGCAAAGATTAAACAATTATACATATACAATGATTACACTTTGAACACTGGCACAGCCGCAGCTTGTGGAAATTATAAGATATATGAAGGTACAGGAACTGTCTTGTCTAAACATAATAATGTAATCAATGCGATGAAGAATGATGGTGTTATAAGTTCATTTATCGTAGAAGAGCCCGTTGTTTCTGGGGCAACCTACAGAAGGTTTACTCCTTACGGTTTTACATACTGTGGTGTTTCGGATGTCTGCACCTATTTTGATCTAAATAGTAATTATTCTTGTATGCCCACGAATTAATTCATTCTATTTAAATTTTATTGCTTTCCTTCAATATAAGTTATAATGTAAAAACACTGGAATCGTGTCAGAGTGGTCGAATGAGCATCTTTGCTAAAGATGTAGGCCCTTTAAAGGCCTCGAGGGTTCGAATCCCTCCGATTCCGCAATGAAAAATCTTTTTAAAACTATATTTTTGATATTGATTGTGATAGTCGGTTTTATATACCGAGACACCTTGAAAAATATCTGGCAACAAGCCTATAATCAATATTTTCCATGCAGGCAACCTATTCATTACAGCATTGGCACTTTTGATACTAGGTTTGGAGTATCAAAAGACTATTTTATTAGTGCCATTAAATCCGCAGAGGATATTTGGGAAAAATCAATTGGTAGAAATCTTTTCGTGTATTCTCCAGAGGGGAATTTAAAAATTAATTTGATTTACGACAAGAGACAGGAGGCAACAAGTAAATTAAATAATTTGAGTTCCACTTTAGATAACAGTAAGGCATCATATGATAAATTAGTTTTAGAATATAAGTCCTTGGTTGCTGAATACAATAGAAAAAATGCTCTATTTGAGGCAAGACTAAAAGATTATAATCTAAGAAAAGAGGCATACGAATCAGAAGTTGAACAGGCTAACAGAAGGGGAGGAGCGAACAAAGAAACATATGCTCGGCTAAATGCTGAAAAAGAATATTTGAACAGAGAAGTTGCCGTCATAAGTAAATTACAGGATGAGCTAAAAGGCGAAGTTGAAGTTTTGAACTCGTACGTGGCAAATATTAATAGACTTGCATCGAGTTTAAATATTGATGTTAAAAAATACAATTCAATTGGGGAGTCTTTGCCGGACGAATTTGATGAGGGTGTGTATAGAAGCAGTGTTGATGGACAAGAAATTGATATCTATCAATTTGATAGTGAAATAAAATTAATTAGGGTTCTTGCTCATGAATTTGGGCATGCTTTAGACCTAGGCCATCTTGATGATTCAAAGGCGATTATGTATAGACTGAATAATGGCATAAATGAAAAACTTACAGAAAGTGATTTGCTGGCACTAAAAGCAAAATGTGGAATTAAATAATGTAATATAATATACACGTGCAATCATTCAATACATTTGTAGGACAATCAATAAGGCACTTTGTAAAAACAGGGTCACTTTTGCCGAGCTCAACTCGTTTGGCAAGAAGAATGGTAAAAAATGTGAAATGTTCTATTGTCCTCGAGCTTGGACCGGGTACAGGAGTATTTACAAAAGAAATATTGAAAAAACTACCCAAGAATGGGGTGCTGATTTCAATCGAATCAAATGAAATTTTTGGTGATTACCTTAGAGAGCAAATAACGGATAGTAGATTGAGGTTGCATATTGGCGATGCATTGCTGTTAAAAAACTTTCTAAAGGAAAACGGAATAAACAAGGTTGATTGCATCATATCTGGTTTGCCAATAGGTAATTTTAAAAAAGAAGCAAAGCAAAAATTGTTAAAAGAGATCGCCGAGTCTCTAAGTGATGATGGGGTTTTTGTACAATTTGAATATTTTTTGGCAGGGATGAAGGCGGTGAAAAATGTTTTCCCAAACATCTCGTTAAGCTTTGAAATTTTTAATTTTCCTCCAGCTTTCGTAATGAG
>CAYXWP010000041.1:0-7681 GCA_964468845.1 uncultured Candidatus Saccharibacteria bacterium
CCAGCGATGACTATCAAAACCCCAGCAATAAAAACTGGGGTTTCTGGTGCGAGCATTGCCGCGATAAAACCAGAAAGTATTGGTGGCGCTGTTTGTGCTAATGCCTGAACGCTAGCATTTATTCCCAACACCTCACCTTGTGTATCTTTAGACGCACGTCGACTAATCAATGCAGGAAGATTTGCCATTACCAAACCATTGGCAATCGCGAAAAACGGAACAATGAGCAAGAGACCCATGACACTGTCTGGCAAATAATAAAGTAGAATAAAAAATGCAGAAAGTGGAAGTGTCCAGCGCAGAATACTCACTTCGCTAAATTTTCCTGAAATATACCTAGCGACAACCGCTTGCGTAAGGACGATCCATATTCCAGCATATGCAAAATAATTTCCAATATCCCCTTGATCAAAGTTAAATCGATCGATTAGAAACACACTAAAGAATGTCGCAAAGAAAGTGAATCCACTCCAATAAAGATAATTAGTTGTAAACAAGACTCTTAAGCCTTTCATCGTGAATGCTGAATATACATGTTTTAATGACTTACCCCATTCAATAACTTTCTTGCTCAAAACCGTATGTGTTTCTGTAAAGAAAAATATTATAAATATTGCATTCATCAGAGATAGTATTGCCGCAAACCAAAAAGGTGTAGACATCGTAAACCAGGAAATATATCCTGAGTTTGATAATACACCTCCCAAAAATGGACCGATAATAAAGCCAAGTCCGTATGCTGCACCAATCATTCCAAAATTCTTTGCTCTATCCTCGTTTGTACTTATATCGGCTATCGAAGCCTGTGCTACAGAAATATTTCCGCCGGTTGCTCCATCGATAATTCGTGCGATGAAAAGTAGAGGGATATTATGAATGACAACTCCAAAAGCAAAAAGTAGGTATGAAAAGAATGTTCCGAATAGAGATACCGCTAGCACTTTTTTTCTTCCATATATATCTGACAGCTCACCGAGTATCGGTGCAGCGAAGAACTGAGCAATTGGGAAAGAAGCGATAAGGAAGCCGAGTAAAATAAAACCGTATTTTATAGGCACACCAGGCAAAAGTAGATAGTATGGTGAATCAGGGTTCGCGAACAATTGTGGGACCACCGGCACGAGTATGCCATTACCCACTAGGTCTAGAAAAATCGTAAAAAAAATAACCGCCAGTGTTGCCTTTTTCTTGTTCATATTTGTGTGTAGGAACCATTATAGCATAAGAAAAAGCACCCTTTAAGGGCGCTTTTTCCTAATAAACTGAGTAAAACGGGTTAGGTATTACCAATTTCCACGTGACTCTCCTCTGTCAAAACTCTTTCGAGGAGCTCGAGGTTCCATAGGACGAGCTTCGTTGACGGTAAGATTTCTTCCGTCTAGAGGCTTACCATTGAACATGTTGATAGCATTATCTGCTTCAGCATCTGTTGTCATTTGAACGAATCCAAAACCTTTTGATCGGTTTGTCATCTTGTCCATAATGATACTAGCTGACTCAACTGTTCCGGCTTGTGCGAAGTGTGCCTTAAGAGCATCCTCACTTGTACCGTATGAAATACCTCCCACATATAACTTCTTTGCCATTTTCTTTTACTTTAACCCGTCTTTAATTAATTAAACGTAAGCGACTAGGAAAACTTACTTGGGGTCATGATATATCATTGATTAGGGATTGTCAACTTCGAAAGCTTCAGAAGATGATACAATCATTTCATGCTCATTCTTGATTGGAAAATACTCTTGCGAAAATATCTTTTAGGAAATCTTCGTGTTCACTTTGGTTACAGTATGAAATCTTTGTAATTCCCATTATGAACATTTGTCCAAGTGGCATTAGGATAATTATCAGAAAAGGTTTTAGGAATTGAAGGATTTTGTTCCGTCCATTTTATTTCATAAGCTGAGAGTGAATCCCCCTCTTCTTCAACATAATCAATTTCACGACCAGTGATAGTTCTCCAGAAAAATGAACTGACTTCCCTACCTTTAACATTATTACTCTTCATTCTTTTTGAGATTAGGAAATTTTCCCAGAGCATATCCGTATCATTGCGTGTATCAAAATTATTAAAATTATTTATCAATGCATTTCGTACGCCAAGATCGTAAAAATAAATTTTCCTTAGCTTGGTTAGTTCATTCCTAGCATTTTTATAATAAGGTTTTAAACGAAAAATAATAAAAGCTTGTTCAAGTATATGAATATATTTTTCTACCGTTTTTTTATCAATACCAATAGTCAAGGCAAGTTCATTGTACGACACTTCTTGGCCAATCTGTAACGCAAGGGCTTTAAGTAATTTCTCAATGCTTTCTGGATTTCTAATCGTATCAATCTCTAATATGTCTTTATACAAATAGCTTCTGGCTATTTCCTCAATATTTTTCTTTTCCTCACGAGAGTCCCCAAATATTATACCTGGGTACATACCAAAAATCATTCTATTTTCAAGCATTCTATTAAATTCAATAATGGATGAGTTCTTTACATACTCTGATACTGAAATGGGTGGTAAGAAGAATTCTCTTTTTCTGCCCGTAAGAGGTTCCACAACTTTATTAGCTAGATCAAAAGAAGATGATCCTGTAGCTATTATTTGAATATCAGGAAATGTATCAAATGCTAATTTAAGTGTCAGCCCGATATTATTTACCCTTTGTGCTTCATCGATAATGATTAAACTATTATTTCCAAAAAATGCTTTGAGCTCTGTAGATGTCTTATCTGTAAGAGCCCGCTTTATATCTGGTTCATCACAATTTAAGTATAAAGATGTCTTTAGATATTTTTTTTGAATCTCTTTTACAAGAGTGGTCTTACCAACTTGTCTGGCACCATAGATAATAACTACTTTTTTCTTGAAAAGATTATTTTCTATCTCTTGTTGTATTTCTCTATGTAATGTCATAAAATATTAATTTAATCCCCTAAAATAGGCAAATCTATGATACTACCTGATATTACCTCCCCACCACCCCCCTAGTCACAGGTCCAAAGAATCCAGAAGCAGGAATAATATTGTTAGCTTTCTGATATCGGATTAGGGCATTCTTGGTAGCTTGTCCGAAATAAGTGGTTTCATTGTTTGGAGAACCTGCACCTATCTGTGCTACCGTAAAACCTTTGGAGTTAAGGAATATCTGTAATTGCTTTACATCATTACCTGTAGAGCCTAGGGTAAGGGAGCGGGTAAAGGTATATTTGGTTGATGGGGGTGTGGTAGTGATTGGTGTGATTGTTGGAGAAGATACAGTTAAGGCTTTGGCTTTTTCATTAAGTGCTGCTCTGGTTTTAGGTCCTGTAGCACCATAACCTGTAGTGTTAGCTGTCCCTGTACAAACATTAAGAACTTTACATTGGAATGAACGTAGGGCTTTCTGTGTTGCAACACCAAAGTATGTTGACTCTTGACCTCGTGAACCAACTCCGGATACGGATACTGGATAGTTTATGAGATTAAGTATTTGTTGAAGAATCTTAACTTCAGCATTGACAATGCCTAGGGTAAGCCATTTGGTGATGGTACCTAGGGAATATGAATTACCTGGGGTTAAATTAGCTTGAATCAAGGCGGGGTTAATAGTGGTTGTAATGGTAGTTGTACCTTGAGTTGCAAAAACAGTACGATTGGTGGTTCCCCCACCACCTCCTCCACCACTCGGTGGAGGTACTACAGGTGTTAGTGTAAATGTAGCTGAAATATTTTTGTTTGAATCAATGGTGATGGTGCAGATAGGGTTGGTGCCAGTACATGCTCCTCCCCAGGAAGTGAAAGTATAGTTGGTAGCTGGAGTGGCTGTAAAGGTTACACTAGAGTTTTTGGTGGTTGAAGAGGTACAGGATGATGTACAGGAGAGTATTGAGCCAGCAGATACTGTACCTCCTCCCGTAACACTCACTTGTATACTAGAAGTAGCTGGAGGGGTGACTGTACCACCAACAATTCTGAAGGTAGAGAAGTGTGGAACGGTAAAGGAAAGAGTGTGGTTCTGGGAATTGTATACTACATTGTTACAATCAGTACAAAGTTCTCCATCCTTGTAGACAGTAGGGTTCTCTATGGTAATACCGTAGAAAGTGAGGGTAGCTGGATGATTGAGTTCTGGAAGATTTACTGAGTTTAGGGATATTTCACCTGGGGTGATGTTTAGATATGAGTCAATGTCTAGTCTAGTGTTACCACTGTTTCCGATTAGGGTATATGGTGTAGATTTTGTAGGATATGTAATCTTGGCATTAGGTGTACCGATTTCAAAGGAATTTAGAGATGAGAGGTTTTGGTTTAGATCTGGTAGCAAAGAGAACCTAGATATTTGTGGTTTAGGACAACCTCTAGCATTTATGATAGATGGGGTGATATTTACTAATGATGCTGGGGTATTTGGACAGAGATCAGATGTATTAATGACACCATCATTGTCAGTATCATCATCTACTACAACTGGAGTAGAGAGTGTAATAGATACAGGTGAAGAGGTAGTAATATTCCCTACTACATCTCTTGCTACTGCTGTTAGAGTATACGTACCATCTAGTAAAGATGACGCATTCCAGGTGACTCCATATGGGGATGTGGTATCTTCAGTTCCTAAGTTCTGAGTATTTAATTTAAACTGTACTCCGGCTATACCTGATGTTGTTTGACCAGTTACTGTAGGGTCAGTGGCATTAGCTGATACCATAATACTAGAAGGATTGATGCTTAATCCACTTGTTGGTGAGGTGATCGTGATGGTGGGAGGGGTGAGGTCGGGGGTTTGGGATACTGTACAGTTTTGAGTGGTTGCTGGTGTTCCTCCTGTACAACCTGATGGAGAACGAGATGTGATTGTGCGAGTTTGAGTGCCATTAGTACAGGTTCCCCATGTACTGTAGGTAAAGGAGGTGCAGGTGGATGGAGGTGTGATGACACCACCGGGAACGTATTCGTAGGCTCCGATGTCCCAGCCAGAGCCTTGGGGACGTGGGGTCTGGTTGAAATCAACAAGTGATATACCGAGATCAACTGAAAGATCGTGTATACCTGGTGCTACAGTAGCTATTATCTCTGGCGAGAGTGTATCAATGAGTGAACTACCTAATGTAGGACGAAAATCAAAATGAGACGAGTCGGCAAAAAGAGCACTCGTATTTACCGCCGAATGAAGGTCCAAATTATTAGCAGTACGAAATACAGAAAGAGAACCCGTATTCGGAGTAGAATTACTACCCCAAGCAAAAGTGGGAGCAGTATCCTCATATACGTTGTAGTCAAGAACATTTCTACTTGCGTTTCCAACAAACACTGCGTAGCGAGATACGTGGGATACAACATTACCAACCCCATAACGTCCTACCGATTGACCTGAGGTATATAAACTAAATCCATCTTTAACACCATACACTGTATTGAAATAAAATTGACGAGAACCACCCCCTGTCCCCCAACCAAATCCATTTCCCTCAGGAGAAGCAAACGCCAAATTTCCTATATAATAAACTCTGCCACCGATATTAGATCCACCGAAATTTACACCACTTGTGTCCCACGACCTGTTATTCAAAAAGTATGCATAACCTTGCTGAACCCCTTCATCATTCACATAAAAGTTTTGTGCATTACCTCCAGAGTTTCCATAACTAATTTTTCTATAATCCCAAGCATCATTTTCAGAGACAACGACATTATTAAAATCTTTTACATCGACACAATTTTCGCCATCAGAATGACATTTATTATGTCCTATATACACGTTGGATGAGTTATTATTATTCCCTAACTGGAAAGAATCCCCAGCATTAAAATAACTAAGATTATCAAGCATCCAGACATGATCCCCATTTGTCATGAATCCATGCACATCCCTCTCTCTTGAAAGATCTGGCATCATTGTCCCATTGTTTCCAACATGATTGGAAAAAGCTAAACCATGATCAGTCACTCTGGTTATACCGACGGTAGACCCAGTATTTCCAACATTATTTACGATTTTTGAATGACGCATGGTTGCATAACTACTTGCACCTGATATTCCTGGCGATGTTCGTTCGAATCTAACACCTTCTATAACAAAATGACTACCCACTATTCTTATCTGTGGAACTGCATGAGCATCATTACCATAAATGGTAGGTTGAGTTGGTCCATTATTAACACCAACTATCCAGGCTGGATTTCCAGGAGAACCACTGAGATTTATTTGGTGCCAATTTAATGAGTTGCGAGTGTTATAAGTGCCGGGCATAAAAACTGCCTTACCTCCTGCCGGTACAGTCATACCACTAACCATAGTACATCTTGGAACAGATGGATGACCGTAAGTATTTGAATCGGAACAATTTGGGTTATTTGCGTCAAAATAGAAGAAACCCGCCACTTCATTGTTCGGCCAACCCGCTGGGTCGACAGGTGGTTCATCTGCAATACCGAAACCTGGGTCAGGAATACCCAATGGTTTAACACTTGAATAATTATCTTTTAAAAATACTCGTAATTCTACTTCAGCAATATTACTTTTTCCACTAGAATCTGTAGCACAATAATTGAAAGAATCTTGACCTAGATAACCTTGATTGGGGACATACAATAGATTATCTGGATCGGTAATTATATTACCTGAAATTAATGGTGTCGTACCGTAATAAAGAGTACCGTGAGATGGCACAGTATTTATAATCCAATTTAATATAGCAGATTCTCCGCCTTGGCGATATGCTTTATATCTTTTTGACCAATTTATATTCGGATAATCTAAATAATTATGAAGGGTGTATGTAATGTCTGGAGACCACGCAGACAAAGCTACCCATTGCATTCTGTTTTGTACAACATTATATCTTGATGACTGTCCTGTAAAATTGATAGCGATAGCATTTCCAGTCTGTATTCCACAACTGGCTCCTGTTGGCAATATAGTGGTTTGTGTTGAAAAAGTCGCAATAATATTTATATTAGAATTCAATATAACAGTACATGTTCCTGTACCAGAACAACTTCCTCCAGACCAACCCATGAAAGTTGAACCGTTAGATGGCGTAGCTGTAAGAGTGACACCATTCCCAGAAGTAACAACTTCAGAACAATCTTGACCACATGATATACCTGTAGCCGTTACTGTTCCTTGCCCTGTACCTGACTTTTGTATTGTTAGAGTATAGGTGCTTGGTATTATGGGCAGAGAACAAGAATCCATCGTCCCCCCATTTGATCCATTACAGCTCCATAGGTAGTTATCCACAGTATCTGTAATATCTTGTAGAGAACCAGAGGTACAAGAATTTAAAGTTGTACCACATAACCCATTAACTGGTGTAGATGTGACAGTTTGAGTGGTAGTTTGTGCCTGTGATGATTGAGCAGAGGTATTTCCTGCTCTATCATATGCTAATACTGTGTAACTATATGTAGTATTTGAAGTAAGATTAGTATCTGAATATGTAATGTTGTTTGTTGTAGTTATTTCGCTTCCATTCCTATATATACGATATCCTGTTACGACCGTATCATCTGTAGACGCATTCCATGACAGATTTATTTGAGTTGAAGAAATTGTTGTGGCAGATAGTCCTGTTGGTACTGAGGGTGCTGTGGTGTCAGAAGTTACTACTCCACCATTTCCTAGATTATAGAGTTCTTGAATTTCAGTAGCAGAGAGAGCCCGGTTGTAGATACGGACGTCGTCGATGGACCCTCCAAAAA
>CAYXWP010000042.1:0-7509 GCA_964468845.1 uncultured Candidatus Saccharibacteria bacterium
AATTGTTTTACAAGAGTCTTTTACACCTAACGAAAAAGATTATCGAACAGTTTTGACTAAAGTAAAAAATTCAGGGGCTGATGCACTTATCTTTGTTGTGGCTAACCCTCTTGAAGCTGTTGGTATTGTGAAGATGGCAAAAGAATTAAATATTACGATACCATTAGTTGAGTCCTCAGCTGTATTTGCAGATTTGGAGACACGAAAACAAGTAGAGGGTATCACTTTCTATTCAACTTCATATGATTTCTCATTGCCAGGAAAAGCGGAGAGTTTCAAAGAAAAATATAGAAATAAATTCAGAAAAGAACCAAACTTTGGGGCAGCTTTTGGTTATGATGTGGTAAATCTCATTAGTACTTGTGTTGATAAAGGAAAGACAATTAAAGATTGTCTATCTGAGGTTTCGAGTGTGGAAGGTGTGGCTGGTGTTGCCACACAGGTAGCGCCGGGGGATTTTGTTGTTAAGATGCATGTAGAGAAGGTCAATTAGTTTGAGTCCTGGTCCTCTTTTAATATTTTTTCGATATACTCATTGATGTTTGTTGATGGTGTATTATCCTTAATAAAGCTAAACAGAAACTCCATCATAGTTTTTATACTTGATTCCCTTATTTCTATTATCAGTGGTTTGTTCATATCAATAAAATATATGCTGTCAGATTTCATAAATATTTGTCCAGAATGAGCTGAGTATTTTTTGGGAATAATGTGAAATTCGCAAGGCCTGTCAGAATGTGATTGAGCCCAGTCTGTGCCCATTTCCTCAATTTGCTTTTTAAAATATTTATTAGAAGTGATCAATTCCGAAATTAAGCTTTCGTTTTTAATTACGTTATTGAATTCAATTATCTTTTTTATTCCAACATTCTTTTTCCATCCTGTGGAAATATTGTCTCCGCTGAAACCTTTTAGTCGGTCATTTTTATTTTCAAGTAGATAGTTTAGGAATTGGTTAATTTCATCTTTAGTTCTATATATTTTTATAAAAGGATTTTGTTCTATTTTGTTGTTATCAATTATATCTTTGCTACTTTTAATCAACGACCAAGTTCTTTTTCCGTTTATATTTGTTTCAAATACAAAGCCTCTTTTTTTGAGCTTTTCAAGTAGGAAGTACACGGTGGAGCGGGGGATACCCGTTTCTTTGGCTAATTGTAGAGGTTTGTGGAATCTTACAAGGTTGTTTATGAGGATATTTTCTTCCTCTGATAGTAGATATGGATCAATTTTATATCTTGGCATGGTAGGTATATATTAATTCCTGATGACAAAAATGTCAAGAATCTTGACACTTTTCTATGAATAAATACATATATATAGCCACAGATTTCTGACAAGCTCCAAGAATAAGGATATTTGACAATTCGTAATATAATGTTTAAGTAATTAATTTAATAAAATATTATGAAAAATAAAAAGATATTTGGTGTTGCTTTAGTGATTATTATTGTGATTATTGCGGTCGTGTCTTTATCTACTAAACAAACAAAAACATTAACTTTTGGAATGATTGCTGGAATGTCTGGTGAGTATGCTGTAGTTGGTGAAAATTTTGCAAAAGGTGTAGAAGTTGCTCAGGATGAATGGAATACTTCACATCCAAATCAGTTGGTTACAGTTGTGAAAGAAGATGACGGTTTCGATGCAAAGAAAGGGCTTTCGGCATATAGAAAACTGACAAGCATAAATAAAATAGATGGCCTTATTAACATGACAACTATTACAATAGACGCCTTGTACGATGAAGTTTCCAAAACTGACATGCCTATTGCATTAGGATTTGAACAAGGTATTGAGGCGAAAAAAGATAATGTTGTGCAACTTTGGCCAGGAACTGTTCCTGCGGAGGCAAAATTAGGTCAATATATTAAAGAAAAAGGATATAAAAATTTAGTAGTATTTGTCGATAATTCCTCATCTGCTTTTGAAAGATTTGCCCTTGGTTTCAAACAAGGATATGGGTTGCAAGTACAGGAAGTAAAGATCTCAAATAGTAAAGTGGATATTAAGTCTAGTGCATTAAAGGCATTATCCTATAAACCAGACGCGTTTGTGTTTATTGTTACGCCAACTTCCGGTGCATTGCTTGTCAAAGAATTAAAATCATTATCCAAAGATAATATTCAATATGTTTTTGATGCAAACATTCAGACAGGGTTTAGTGATTATGAAAAAATACTGGGTAATAATTCTGTGCTTGATGGTAGTATCGTATATACAGTTCCAAATGTATACAGAGACGAATTCAGTAACAAGTTTAAAGATAAATTCGGTTCTGATCCTATGATCGGTTCAGAAACTGGGTATAATGCATTTAAACTTTTGGTAAATAGTTATGATTCTGATAGAAAGAAATGGATAGAAAATATGCAGAACTCGACGTTTGTTGGTGCTGATGGCCAAATCGTTTTTGACAAAAATGGTATTAGAATCCCAGAGTTGAAGATCGGTACAATTCAAGACGGTAAATTGCCGAATTAATCATCTAACAAAGTATAAAGTGTATATGTTATAATTTAGTCCATAACTTAGCCATGGACTACTTAATACACATCTTAATACTCATCAGTATATACGGAATACTTGGACTATCGCTCAATCTCATTGTTGGTTATGCTGGACTTTTGTCCATCACTCAAGCTGCATTTTATGGAGTTGGTGCCTATGTCACGGCGATTCTGCTCACCACCTCTGGTGTGAATTTCTTCCTTTCGCTTGTCATAGGAATGATAATCACTGGAGTATTGAGTTTGCTTATCGGTTTCGTTCTTTCAAAGTTTAAGGACGACTATTATGCACTAGGATCTTTTGGTTTCAATGTGATCATTTATAGCATCCTCTTAAATTGGCAGGAATTAACCAGAGGACCACTTGGAATTCCGGGTATTGGCAGGCCATCAATATTAGGGCTTACATTTTCTGATAATATTTCCTTTTTAATTTTGGCTGTAGTGATTGGTCTAATCATTTATGGTGTATGTGTCTACGTTACTAAATCTTCTTTTGGTCGTGTATTGAAGGCTATTCGTGAAGATGAACAGGCTATAAAGGTATTTGGATATAATACGCTTTGGTACAAGCTAGCAGTTTTTGTTATTGGTGCAATGATGGCTTCCGTGGCTGGAGGGCTATTTGCAAGTTATATTACTTTTATTGATCCTTCAACATTTACATTAAATGAGTCTATTTTTATTCTTGCGATTGTGATCCTCGGAGGATTGGCAAATAACAAAGGGGCAGTACTTGGTGCTGTAATTCTGATTTTGTTGCCTGAGATTCTTCGTTTTGTTGGTTTCCCATCAGACATAGCCGCACAGATGAGGCAGGTTACTTATGGTTTGATTTTGATTCTTTTGATGCTTTATAGACCGCAGGGGATGGTTGGGGAGTATAGGTTGTAGAAAATCATATAAAAGGTAGAATATAGTCATGAAAAAAACAACATTAATCATCGTTGCAGTAATAGTGGTTATTTTGGCTGTATTGGTTATTAATAATAAACCAGCCAGTAGTTTAAATCAGAAATTTAGAATAGGAGTCATTATCCCGTTGACCGGTCCTGTGGCTTCAATGGGAGAGACAAGCAAAAAAGCGGTTGAACTTGCGTTATCAAATTTGTCAGAAGTGCAAAGAAATAATATAGAAATTGTTTATGGTGATGATCAATTAGATACAAAGCAAACAGTTTCTGTAGTACAAAAATTGATTGACGTAGATAAAGTGAATGCAATTATTGCTTGGAGTTCACCAACCTCTGTTGCGGCTTCATATATTGCTGAAAAAAATTCTATTCCAATGATAGGTCTCGGAAATTCTCCAGAAATTAATACAAATAAAAATTGGGTGATTAGGTATATGCTTGGTCCTGCAGCACAAGCGAATGCAATCAAGAATTTACTTTTAGATGGAAAATATAAAAAAATAGCGATTATGTGGAATCAATCTGATGGTCCGAAGTCAGTTCATGATGAACTTGTAAAAATATTACCTGAAAGTGGTTTTGCTATTGTTGCAGACGAATCTGTAACTAAAGCAGAAAATGATTTCAAATCTTCAATTACAAAGATAAGAGCTGCTAAACCAGAAGTAGTCATTGCTTACATTTCGCCTCAGGTTGGTGTTTTTGCTAAACAGGCAAGAGATTTGCAATTAACAATGCCAATGGTCAGTGGCCCGACTTTTGAAATAGTGGAGCAAGTGAAAGCAGCACAAGGTGCTTTAGATAATCAACTATATACTGGTAATGATAATATAGCTTTTATAGATATGTTTTATGCAAAATATGGTATATCACCGACAATAGCAGGTGACTATTTATACGATGGAGTCACTCAGTTGGCAGGAATAGGGAGTGGAGAAAGAAAAAATAATACACAAATAATTGAGTCACTTCGAAAAGATTTTTCAGGTGTTTCGGGTAAATATATGTACAATAGTGACGGGTCGTTTGATGTTGTCCAGGTTGTAAAGAAATGGGATGGTCAGAGGTATATTGTGGTAAATTAGTTAACAGAAAAAATAAAATGCACAGCAAATTAATCAGGTTGTAGGAAAGTCTTTTTTATGTAATAATTTTGCTATGTCTATATTAGATATCCAAAATAAATTAAAACCGATTTTTGAATCATATGGTATAACGTATGCGGCAGTTTTTGGATCGGTTTCTCGAGGAGAAGATCGTCCAGATAGTGATGTAGATATTCTAGTGAAACTTGGAAAACCAATGGGTATGTTTTCATACATGAAATTGGTTCATACTATTGAGGAAATTTTAGGGCGTAAAGTTGATATGGTTACTGAACAAAGTTTAAGCAAATATGTGCGCCCATATGTAGTTCCTGAATTAAAAACTATTTATGAAGGATGAAAAAATATACATTGAGCAAATACTTGATTCTGTTTCAAAAATAGAAGCTTTTACGTTGGATACTACGAAAGAAGTTTTTCTTAAAGATGCGAAAACCCAAAGTGCAGTTATATTACAATTAACTATAATAGGAGAATTAGTAAAAAAGATTTCACTAAAAACAAAAGAATTATCTAATTTACCCTGGAGGGAAATAGCTGGGTTTAGGGATAAAGCGATACATGATTATTTTGGAATGGATTTAAATGTTGTTTGGGATACGGTTTTAATGGACATTCCAGTATTAAAGGTTGAGTTGGTGAGGATTAAAGAAGTAGTTTAATTAAAAAATAATTTACATAAAAAAAGCAACCACCAGAGGCCCGAAGGCATGGTGGCTGTTGTGCAGGGAACTATTCCCTCAGGTTACCTCTGCTTGTGTTCCCGATGGTAACGCGTTCTCGGGTAGACGATGTTCGTTTACAATCGTCCAGCGAACCTTCACTGACTTTTTTGCTGCAGGGTCTTCACCTTTGCCTGGTGGACGACGCCAGTATCCAGATCTGAAGTGCGACGACAGTTCCAATGTCGCAGCTGCAGTTCCTTTTTTCCTGATCAGAATGAAGATTTGTTCCTCCTCTGCTGTGAGCTTTGTCTCATGCTCAACAGAGCAGATCTGCGCACCATCGGTGATGGCAGTGTTGTCTGTGGTCGGTTTTTCAATCGGCTTCCAGTTCGAGGTCGATGTTACTGTTGACGAGGAGCGACAGGATAATTCAAGATGCAGGCAGAGACCGATAATGATTCGGTACACCGGCATCCAGAGTTCCATGAAGCTATCGTCAAAAGCAAGTTCGTCTTTACCTTCGTAAACCAGAAGGGGATCATCTGCACCTGGGACGACGGTGTCTTTGATCTTACCTACTGCGAATGATGATATCATCTGGTTTGCAGGAGTGAAGCAGAACCGATCCTTCCTAACCTCTTGGATGAGCTTCGCAAGCTTTCCTGTCTTATGCTTGCGAAGTGCTTCAGACAGACGCTCCTCAAGTTTATGTCCAAGGAACTTTACTCCATCCATTTCATCGCCGATCGCGATTATGGACAATGTTTTTCCGCTGAACTCGACGAGGAGTGTGTCAATCTTGTTACCAAACTTCCAAGTAATTGGAACTGGCAACGAGATTGCAAAACAGGGAAATGGAGGATGAACATCATCCCACGTCACTCTTCCAACGGAAGTCATTTCCAGTGTTTTTTGAAGCGTCTCGGAAAGGTTGTAAACCCTTCTGGATGAATGAGCCCAAGAACATACCATGGCAGGGACATAATTATACGTACCTCCATGGTTGAACTCGCTGGCGATGATTTTTTCCGGAATTGCGAACTCACTTACATCAAACCCTTCGGTCGACGAGAGTATCGCCCTTCTCAGTTTGCGCCAGTTTGTTACGGCACCAGTCTTCAAGTGATCAAGAGCTGGGGCCATGGCCATGATACTGCACTCTGTAATGAATAGTATCTGCTCCCAGAAACGGAGCATTGTCTCGAGACGTTTTACCGCTTTACATTCTTTCATAAATTTACTCCAATTTTCTTAAGTGTCGGTTTGTCGGTAGTTTGGGTTGTCAAAAATCTTACGTATACATTATAGCATAAAAGATTGACATTGGCAATATGATGTGCTATTATTTTGACAGACTCACAGAAACTCAAAAAACCCCAATCCCCTAACCCCAAACGAAAGCACATCACATGAAAATCAATGTTTACTTCCATAAGTCGAATTGTCTACACCTCGCCTTCAAGCAGGTTTTCGGACTTGGTGCCGGTGACAACGAGCTTGTCGAAACTACGGACAAGCACGTTGCAGACATTATCCTGCTCACGGATGTCAGTGACGTTCGGTTGATATACAACGAGCGTCAATTGTTCGTCGCGCTGTGTACTGGACATCAGTCAACAGCTAAGCAACCAGAAAATATCTGCGTCATCGACGCACTTAACCTTTTCGGGCCAGAAGGAATCGAAAAACTCCTCGCGTGCGCGAAGGCGCACATGGCTTCCAAGGCAAATATCGTAGAGGTTCAGGCGACGGTGGAATACGCTGACATCTCGAAATTCTCGAAGCGTTATTCTGTCCTCGTCATTGATGACAAGGAGGAAAACCTTCGAACCGCCGAGGCAGTTCTCAAGGCGCATGCCGTCACTGTTTGCTCTAGTGTCGAGGAGGCCATGAGGACTATGAAGGCTGTCATGTTCGACGCTGTTCTGACCGACATGGAAATGCGTCCGGACAAGCACTTCAGCGCCTTGAACCTAGAGAGGTATGGCGTTACGGAAACCGTGGATTATGGGTTTGCCGTTATGCTCGAAGTGACGGCACTCGGAATCCCCGTGGCGATTGTCACGGACGGCAATCATCACCAGAGCTTGACCTCGGCGATGTTTGACCACATCAAGGGGGCCACAGTGAACGGTCAGAAGGTCTTGTTCTTCAACAACATCGGCAAACGATGGGACTGGGCGCTCAAAAGCCTGATGGAGGAATAACCTCCGAAATTTTGAGAATCACAACACGCAGTTAGCTTCGGCTGACTGCGGTGTTTTTTGCTTGCAGGAAACCCCGCACGAGCCGACCGTCGTTAGACTAGTGATAG
>CAYXWP010000043.1:0-7443 GCA_964468845.1 uncultured Candidatus Saccharibacteria bacterium
ACCTCACTTTGTTTTGGAAATAGGTGCGAGTTTGGTACAATAAACACACCAAAAAGTGTGGATATGGTTTGATTGGCCAAACAAGAGGGCAATGTAATAATGTGGAATAGCTGGGGACTAACTGTGCAAAACCTTTTACACAAGTGTTATTTTTCGTTGTATAATGCGTACTATAAGATATGGTGTTATTATTAATTATTAATTAAAAAAGTAAAAACATGAAAGCTCTACATTCAATCGCGTTCATTTTGGTTATAATAGGAGGTTTGAATTGGTTATTGGTTGGTATTTTCGCTTGGGATATTGGGGCTATATTTGGTGGTCAAGATGTAATTATTTCAAGAATCGTTTACATACTAGTTGGCCTATCAGCTTTATATATTGCTGCGACCCACAAGAGTACATGCAAGAATTGCGAAGCTAGCCCAGTAACACCTTCTTCGTCACCGATGTAAGTTTTCTGGTTTAATAATGGAGACAAACAAAAACATCTTGCAAAAGGTGGTTTTGTTTTGTATTTCTATGATGCAAGTTCCTTTATTTTCTCCATCCAACCCAAGATTGTGAGCAAAAGCTTTGTGTCGTTAACTGATAAATCGAACGTCCCGAATGGAAGGGCGTTTCTTTTTTGTAGACTTGCGGAACTTGGTTTTATATATGTTTTATAGAATTGGGTCCTTGGTATGCCTGTCATTTTGGACCAGTATTTTTCGGTATCCTCAATGTTTGCATGTTCAAATGTGTGTATATGACCACGAAACTTGTTTTCTGGCACTTTGCAAATTTCTCTAAGGAATCTTGCCATTATTTTAATTACTTCTGGATCACTATTTGATAAAGAGACGGTACCTTTCTTCTTTTTTGCCCCTCACCCATGTACAATATTATCCCTATTAGTTTTAGTTCCTTTGGGGAGATTATTCTAAATCTTGAATTTTAATGAGAATTAGTGTATAAATTGATGGTAATGCGCGATTAGCTCAGTTGGTAGAGCGCTTCATTTACACTGAAGATGCCGCAGGTTCGAGTCCTGCATCGCGCACAAAATCGTATTCTATTCCCAGTTAATGAAAAAAATACCTAAAATCAATATATTGTATGAGGACAAAGACATATTGGCTATAGATAAGCCAACTGGTATTGTTGTGCACCCAGACGGCAGATCTAAGGGTCCTTTTTTAACTGAATGGATTATAGAGAATTATCCAAAAACAAAGAAGGTTGGGGAGGCAATTGAGACCAAGGATTACGGACTCATAGAGAGACCAGGAATAGTTCACCGACTCGATCGTGATACTTCAGGTGTTCTCCTAATCGCCAAAACAAAGAAAGGGCATGAATGTTTGAAAGAGCAGTTTCAAGAAAGAACTTTAACGAAAAAATATCTAGCCTTTGTTTATGGAGAAATAAAGGATCGCTTTGGAATTATAAATAGGCCAATTGGACGCAGTCCAAAAGACTTTCGAAGATGGTCTGCAACTAGGGGGGCGAGGGGAGAAATGAGGGATGCAGAAACTTGGTATGAGCTACTTGCATATAGGAGCGGTTTTTCGTTTGTAGAGATAGAACCTCGTACAGGACGTACACATCAGATCAGAGTGCATTTCAAGGCAGTCAATCATCCTATCGTTTCTGATAGCTTGTACGCTGTGGAGAAGCCATTTGCACTTGGTTTCAAGCGTAATGCACTACACGCCTACACCATTAACTTCACAAACTGCGAAGGAAAAAAGGTTTTGGTGAAAGCTCCAATCCCTAAAGACTTCAAGGTTGCTTTTAAGGAATTAGGCATCTCAGAGGTTGCGAAAATTAAAGGTCTGTGATAGATTTGGGACTACATTTATATGGCAACAAATATCAACATAATTTCACCAGTTCAAGTAGAAGAGCGCAAAAAGCTTGATATTCGACCTGGAGATACAGTTAAGGTTTGGCAAAAGATTCAGGAAAAAGGCAAGACACGTCTTCAAGCCTTTGAGGGTCTTATATTATCTAGAAAGCATGGTACAGAAGCAGGTGGAACTTTCACAGTTAGAAAGGTTATTGACAGTGTAGGTGTTGAGAAGATTTTCCCACTTTACACTCCAATGATTGATAAGATAGAAGTTCTACGACGCTCAAAGGTTCGCCGAGCGAAACTATACTTTGTTCGAGAAAAGGCAGCAAAGGAAATACGAAAGCAGATGAGAAGAATGTTAAGTATTGAAAAAGATCAGAATACAGATACAAAGCATGGTGCGAAAGTAGAAGAGAAGAAGGAGGAGGTTGTGGCTTAATAAATCGAAATAAAAAAGACCCAAATATGATATATTGATAGGGTCTGTATGCTAGAATAAGGACGAGAAAGCCGGAGCTATACCGAGCCAGCAGGCGAGGTAGCGAGGCGGGGTCGAAGAAATTTCCGAGCGACGGCGAGGAAATTATCTGTGACCGAGTCCTCTCCTGGGCACAGAATATAAAGTTTGTTTTATTATAAATAATCAAATTACAATATGTTGTATACTCGCAAAGGAGATAAAGGCACAACCAAAACATACGGTTGTGATCAAAGAATATCAAAGAGTTCTGCTATAACAGAAGCGCTCGGTTCGCTTGATGAAATAAATTCATTTCTTGGTTTGGTAAAAGTGGAATCAGTAGACGTGGGTTGGGAAATTCCTGGTTCGGCATTAAAATTGGAAAATTTTGTTCATTCTATTCAAGAAACTCTTTTTATAATCCAAGCAGAGGTTGCCGGTTTCCCTAAACCTCTTTCAGAAGATAAAGTAAAGGAATTAGAAAAAGTGATAGATGAAATTGAAAAGATATTACCTCCTGTAAAAACCTTCTTTATATCCGGTGGAACAAAGTTAGGTGCATTATTTGATACTTCACGTACTATTGCACGGCGCGCGGAGAGAAGAGTAGTAGAGGTTTCAGAAGAAAGTAATGTGAAAATTTCTGCAGAGTCTTTATCATTTATGAATCGTCTATCGAGTATACTCTATGCATTAGCTAGACTTAGTAACCATAAAGGTGGGGTTGCTGAAGTGTCACCACAATACGAATAATCTTTTCAGAGATTTTAGTATTTACATTAAGACATCCAAAGTGCTAAAATGGTTGGTATGGATGATGTCAGATGTGAAGTATGTAAAAAGCAATTTAAAAGAAAGAAATCTCAAGTCCTTCTTGCAAAAAAGCATTATTGCTCAGTTGAATGTCAAAATTTAGACAGGAAAAAAGGTAAAATAATTGAATGCAATGTTTGTAGTAAGAGAGTATATAAGAAAAATAAGGATATTATCAATTCAAAAAATGGTAAGTTTTTTTGCAGTATCTATTGTAGTAACAAATGGCTGGGTAATAAAAATAGGGGACAAAATCACACGAATTGGATAAATGGCAAATCTTCATACAAAGAAATTTTAAAAAGAGTCGATATGCCGAGAGTGTGTAATCTCTGCGGAGAAAGAGATGAACGTGTTTTAATAGTTCATCACATTGACCATAATAGAGATAATAATTCGATTATAAATCTAGTATGGCTTTGTTGCAATTGCCACTTTCTTGTTCACAATCATCCTACCAAGCTGAAGAAATTAGATGTTAAATTGGATATTAAATGATAATACATAAATGCAAAATTTGTCAGAATGAATTTTTTGTAAAACCATCACACGCAAGAATGGGATGGGGGATATTTTGTTCAAAGGAGTGTAAAAAATTTGGAACCAGAGTAAGAAAATCTGTTAATTGTTTTGTCTGTAATAAGGTAATAAGTAAAACAAATTCGCAAATTGAGCATTCTAAGAGTGGTAAATTATTTTGTGGAAAATCATGCCAAACTAAATGGAGAAACACTGAATACAGCGGAGAAAAGCACTTAGGATGGAAGGGAGGCCAATCTATTTATAGAAAGGTAATGTTAAAAAGTGACATAAAAACGGAGTGTGGGCTCTGTCATAAAACTGATCAGAGAATTCTTGCTGTACATCATATAGATCAAGACCATTCAAATTTGGATATAAACAATCTAGCTTGGCTTTGTCACAATTGCCATTTCCTAGTACATCATGATAAGCTTGAAAAGCAAAGGTTTTTGAATACAAGAAAACCTTAGTATATATGGTGACTATGGTGTAATAGCAGCACAGAAGCTTGTGGAGCTTTTAGCCCCGGAGCATAACCGGGTAGTCACCCCAATTTTATCAGTTTGTCAAGTAGTAGTACACAAAAATGCACCCAGAAACCATAATCGATCCAAATCAAGAAATTCTTAATATTCAAGAAAAGTTTCTTGAGGAAGTTTCTGTTTTACTAATAAAATCAAAAGTTGAAATTATCGGTGCAATGGCTGTGCCTATGGCTGGAAGACCAGAATTAGATATTTTGGTTATAAGCGATAACGTAGAAGATGATTCAAGTGTACTAGTAAAAAATGGATATAAACAAGGACCAATTGTTAAGGGAACTTCTTTTCTAAAGAAAATACATGAAGGTGTGGAAATTGCTGTATAGGTAATGTCACCAGATAATAAAATGATTGAAATACACAGAAACATCATTAAAAAATTGCAGGGAGATGAAGAATTGAAAAATAGATACGAAGATTTCAAAAGAACTCTTTCAGGACTTGATAGGGAAGAGTATAAGAAACAAAAGAGTCAGTGGATTAGAGAGAATTTGACTGTGGTATAATATTTTCATGAAAAAAGAACCACATCCCAAGGGCGAGCAAACTTTAGTAATAATTAAGCCAGACGGTATCCAGAGAAGTTTGATTGGAGAAATAATTCAAAGATATGAAAGAGCGGGACTCAAACTTGTTGCTATGAAAATGATGGTTCCGACCAGTGAGCTTATAGAAAAGCATTACACACTTGATCCTGAATGGAGAAGAATAACCGGTGAGAAAACGATTAAGGGTTACCTTGATAAAGGGCTAACCCCACCATCAACAAATCCTTTAGATATTACACAAGCCTTACTTGGACGACTCTGTAAATATATGACCAGTGGGCCAGTAATTGTCACGATATGGGAAGGTGCTCACGCTGTAGCTATAGTTAGAAAACTGACAGGCGGAACAGAGCCTCTGACTTCAGATGTTGGAACGATTCGTGGAGATTTTGTTTTAGATTCATATAATATGACAGATCACGATGGACGCTCAATACGAAACCTGGTCCATGCTTCAGGATCAGTAAAAGAGGCGGTAGACGAGATAAATCATTGGTTTTCTCAAGATGAAATCATAAAGTATACACATATACAGGAGAAGATATTATATGATGTCAATCTGGACGGAATTCTGGAATAATGTCTGAAATCTTTTTGCTATTGTAATCATCTTTTATAGGTTTATAATTAGTTCAGGTTATAAGAGTATTAAATCTATAACTTTTAATTTGGGAGATCAACGAGTCCTTGTGATTCATATTATGCTGTGCCTTGGCATTAGCATTGAGATCACCCACCTAGTAATTTTACTAGGCTTGATACTCTTATAGCCAACAAAACACATCTGCATTGACAGGTGTTTTTTGTTTCCGTTTTTATAGAGTATAATTAGCACTATTATATGTATAAATTAAAAATTTCTGCTGTAACACTTCTAGTCTTATTAATCGTATTATTTTTGCATCTTTATGGTATGGCCGAGCATTTATACATAAAATATTGGTTTTATGACATTATTGCCCATGTTTTAGGGGGAGTGGGTATTGCGATGTCTGTGTATTGTGTAGCACTGATATTTAATATTGAATGTTTGAAGGGAAAAATGTGGAAGATAATACCCCTAACTCTTATTGCAGGTTTGGCATGGGAAGGTTTTGAAATTATTTTTAGTTTAACTGGTTCAAAAATATGGAGTCAGCCATATTATTTTGATACTATCAAAGATTTGATCGATGATGTTATTGGTTCTGGTATTGTGTATTTAATTTTTAAAAATAAATAACATGAGTATAAATTTAACCTTCTGTAGTGGAGTGGGAAGTGTGACTGGAGCGAATTTTCTTTTTGAACTTTCAAGTGGAGTGGATACGGCCAGCAACGGGAAAACTACAAAAATTCTTGTTGATTGCGGTTTGATTCAAGGCGAAAAAACTGCTCAAGCTGAGAATAGGGAAGATTTCGGATATGAACCAGCAGAGATAGATATGCTTTTTGTTACTCATGCGCATTTAGACCATGTTGGCCGTATACCAAAGCTAGTGAAAGAAGGTTTCAATGGAGTTATATATTCTACCGCAGAGACAATGGCACTTGCCGAACTTATCCTAGAGGATGCCGTTGGCCTTTTGCAGAAAGAAGCGATGAATGAAGGCATCTTACCTTTATATGAAATACAAGATATGAAAAATGCATTTACTATGTGGAAGACAATTCCGTATCACACAGAAACACCTTTTCCAGAAGGATTTTCTGTCTATTTGCGGGATGCAGGACATATACTTGGGTCATCAATGATTCAGTTTACTTATGATAATAAAAAAATAGTATTTACAGGTGATCTTGGAAACACACCAACTCCATTGCTGAAAGATACTGAGCCGATCACAGGTGCTGACTATGTGATAATGGAAAGTGTTTATGGAGATAGGAATCATGAGTCAAAAGATGAAAGAAGAGGAAAACTGGCGCAAGTAATAAAGGATGTGATTGAAAAGAAGGGAACGCTCGTTATCCCAGCTTTTTCATTGGAGAGAACGCAGGTTATTCTTTATGAATTAAATAAATTAATTGAATCAGGAACTGTTCCTTCAATACCAGTTTACGTAGATTCACCTTTAGCAACTCGAATAACAGAGGTGTATCGTGCAAGTACATATTTATTTAATAAAATTGCGCAAGGAGAGATAAAAGGAGGAGATGATATTTTTAGTTTTCCAAAACTTTCTTTCACAGTGAGTGTTCAGGAATCAAAAGATATTGATCATTCAAAATCACCAAAGATAATTCTTGCAGGTTCAGGCATGTCTATTGGTGGTAGGGTAATACATCATGAAGAAATGTATTTACCAGATGCAAAAAATACTGTTCTACTTGTTGGATATCAGACACTTGGTTCTATCGGTAGACACCTTATAGAAGGAGCAAAAAAAGTGACCATACATGGGAATGAAATACCAGTGAGGGCAAAAATAGAAACAATATTGGGATATTCTTCACATAAGGATTCGGACCATTTAGTTGAGTTTGCTGATACGACTAGCGCGACGGTTAAGAAGATATTCGTAGCTATGGGAGAGCCAAAAGCTTCGTCATTTTTGGCACAGAAAATACGGGATAATCTGGGGTTGGAGGCGGTGTATCCGGAGAGGTTGAAGAAGTACGAGTTGAAGTAGTTTCAGTAAAAAAGCCCCGAGTGGGGCTTTTTTGTTTATTAAACTGTTACTTTCTGAGTTAATGGTAATTTAAGCAGTCTGTTTTGACTGTTCTGTGATACCCTGTATA
>CAYXWP010000044.1:0-7338 GCA_964468845.1 uncultured Candidatus Saccharibacteria bacterium
TTATTTATTACCTTAAACGTGAGTTTCCTGATATAATATTCCTAAAATATTATATGCAGAACAATCAGTATAAAAAAGGGAAGGATATTTTCCTCGGACAATATCAGCACACCAAGGCGAAACGGGCAAATAATCCGCAGGTGGGACTTGTAAGTAGCGATTTGGATTCAAAACCAAAAAAGAAAGAGTATCAGCACGATCCATATATTAATCCTACACTTTCTTGGGCTGGAAAAGCGGAAGGAATATCATTTGATGTTGATACGGTTTCTCTCCATATACATGAACGAATTGATCCAAAAAGAATAATTAAGCAGGTTCTCAAAAAAACTGAAGAAATTTCAAAACCACAGCCGTCACTTTTTGAACAACCAAGCGAAAATTTTAATACTGAAAAAGAATTTGATTTTTATAGCCACACAAAGAATTGGTCAAACCGCCTTATCGCCGGCGACAGTCTTTTGGTAATAAATTCTCTTTTAGAAAAAGAAAATATGGCTGAAAAAATTCAGATGATTTATATAGATCCTCCGTATGGGATTAAATACAATTCAAATTTTCAACCTTTTACTAATAAAAGAGACGTGAAGGACAAGGATGATGATAGTATTCCCGCAGAACCAGAAATGATAAAAGCTTTCCGTGATACCTGGGAACTTGGGATACATAGTTATCTAACACATTTGAGAGATAGACTGCTTTTGACAAAAGAATTACTCCATGAGAGTGGCAGTATTTTTGTTCAAATTTCTGATGAAAATGTTCATTTGATTAGAAATATTCTTGACGAAATTTTTGGTGTAAATAATTTTGTTGCAATAATTGCATTTCAAACAGCAACAAATCAAAACACAAATACAATACAAAGGCTATATGATTATGCAGTTTGGTATAAAAAATCTGAGAAACCAAAAATTAGAACTCTTTATCGATTAAGAACAGAAGAAGAAACATTAAGCACTTTTAATTTATTTGACAAAGATGGGGCTAGATATAAAGCCGCTGAAATTAAAAATATCTGGGATTTAGAATTATTAAAAAAATTAGGAAGACTTACTGAAAATGGGAAATATGCGAAAAGACTACCGACAGATTTTGAATACACGGAATATAAGAATGTATGGAGCGACACAGTCATGTCTACTTTCTCAAAAGATAAAATATATGTTGTCCAAACAAATAAGCTGGTTATTGAGAGGTGTTTATTAATGACAACTGATCCTGGAGATTTAGTCTTAGATATAACTTGTGGTTCTGGTACAACTGCTTATGTCGCAGAACAGTGGGGCCGTAGATGGATTACATGTGATACCTCAAGAGTAGCAATCCAACTTGCAAAACAGCGATTAATGACTGCTAAGTTTGATTATTATGAAATGGCTCAAGATTCAGAAGGGATATCGTCTGGCCTTAAGTATAAAACTGTCCCACATTTAACATTGAGTGGTATTGCTACAGGACAACCACAGAAAGAGGAGACTCTGTATGATCAGCCAGTCATTGTAAAAAATAAAGTTCGTGTTACTGGGCCATTTACTGTAGAAGCAGTTCCTGGAATTCGGACAAAACCTATAGACGGTAATGTGCCTGATGTTTCTGATAAGACAAATCCAACTAACCCTGTTTCGGAAAAGCTGAATGATTATTTGGATAGCATTCGCTCGTCCGGTATCCGTTCTTACCATAACGAAGGAATTACATTTAACAGCGTAGAAGTGGCTGAAGGTTTTAATGAAATACACGCTTTTGGAAATATTGATAGCGAAGGACAGTACAAAAGGTGCGCTATTGTTTTCGGCCCCGATTATGCTCCGATGGAACAAACACAGATTGAGCGAACGATGGACGAAATCAGGAATATGGCCGAAAAACCAGACATGGTAGTCTTCTGCTCGTATGCTTTTGATCCGGAAGCCTCAAAAGATATTGATAATATAAAAATTTCTGGACTTCAGATTTTAAAAGCGCAAATGAATACTGATTTACTTACAAAAGATTTAAAAAAGAAAGCAAATACCAACAGACCCTTCTGGCTTATTGGTGAACCCGATATTGAGATTCACAAGACCAAAGACGGCAAATATCAAGTAGAGGTAAAAGGTTTTGATTATTACGACCCAAGAACACAGGAACTTAAAGGCGGAAGTACTGAAAAAATTGCTGTGTGGATGCTTGATACTGATTATGACAACAGGTCGCTTTTTCCATCACAAATATTTTTCCCCATGCAAGATGAAAAAAGGGACTGGACTAAACTGGCAAAAGCTTTGAATGGAAATGTAGATGAGGAATTATTGGAGCAATACACCGGAACAGTATCAATTCCATTTATTCCGGGAGATAAAAGGATTATTGCGGTTAAAATAGTCGATGACCGAGGGGTGGAAATGCTAATTGTGAAAAAAATATAAATTTATGGAATCAGAAAATAAAAATCAAGGATTTGTTATAAACTCTCCATACTTTGAGCCAAAGTATCATTTTGAGTACGACGAAAACAGCGAAAGCTACTACAGAGAAAATGGGAGAAGAAAGGCAGGATATTATGCAACTATTGGTAAACAAGAAGCTGGAAAAGGCGCAACTCAATTTTTAGAGCTTGAGCTCGCAAATATGATACGGCCACGAGTAAAAGAATGGAAAGAAAAGGGGTATCCAAATGTAACTTCAACTACTAAAAAACTATTAGAGCATTGGAATCGTTTTGATCAAGAAGAATTTGAACAGAGTGGTCAAAGATATTTTTGGTGTCAAATAGAAGCTATTGAAACAATTATTTGGCTTACCGAAGCACCGGATGCCTTGAAAGTAGGAATCAACCTAAAAGATAAGAGCGATAGTGAATGGGTGCGTGCCTGCACAAAACTTGCGACAGGCACTGGGAAAACTGTTGTTATGGCGATGATAATCGCATGGCAAGGATTAAATAAAATTGCGAATCCAAAAGATACAAGATTTTCAAAAAACATACTTGTAATGGCACCGGGTATTACAGTGCGACAACGCTTAGGAGTTTTGATGCCAAGCAATGAATACAATTACTTTGATGTTTTTGATATTGTTCCGCCAGTCTTGAAAGAATATTTGTATCAATTGAAAGTTGTCATATTAAATTGGCACGCCCTAGCTCCTAAAAAGAAGGAGTCTCTACCGAAAGTAATGCGAGATATGATGGGTGAAGAAAGTGATAGTGCGTTTACGAAAAGAGTACTCTCTGAATTTCCCGGAGATACACCAATTCTAGTGATAAATGACGAGGCTCATCATTGCCACAGACATACCGCTGAAATTGGAAAATCAAAAGAAGATAAGGAATTAGAAAAGAAAGAAAATGAGGAAGCAACAATTTGGGTACAGGGTTTAGACAAACTACACAAAGCACGAGGAATCATAACTGCTTACGATATGTCCGCAACACCTTTTGTTCCAAAAGGCCGTACTTCCAATACAGGGTTTGAATTATTTAATTGGATTATTTCTGACTTTGGCCTTCATGACGCGATTGAATCTGGGTTAGTGAAAACTCCAACTATCGCAGTAAGAGACAGCTCCTATTCTTCAGAACAAGTAGCGGGTGATAAGTCAAAATTATTTCATATTTACTATGAAGAAGGAATCAAAGACGATTTAAATAAGAAGTGCGAACCAAATGTTGATCTGCCCGATCTTGTTAGAAGTGCATTTAAAATTCTCTCAACAGACTGGCTTGCAACAAAAAATGATTGGCAGAAAGGTGTGCCCCCATCAATGATTGTTATATGCAACAATACTTTCACGTCTGCCCGAATAGAGTATTCTATTTTGAACAGCCACTTAGGTGTTTCTGAAATTGCAGAAAAAGAAAAGGTGCTGAGAATTGATAGTACTGCAGAAGATATAGAAGATGAGGCACTTAGAGAAAAATTTAATACTGTCGGAAAGCAAGGAAAACCAGGAGCAGAAGTCCAGTGCGTAGTGGGTGTGAATATGCTCTCTGAAGGATGGGACGCAAATAATGTAAAACAAATACTAGGATTAAGAGCTTTTACATCACAGCTTCTTTGTGAGCAAGTTGTTGGCCGTGGACTCCGTAGAATGAGTTACGATATAGATGAAAATACAGGTTTATTGAAACCAGAATATGTCACTGTATTTGGTATTCCATTTAGTTTTTTACCAATTGAGGGAAAAGGTAAAGATAAACCAGAGGATGAAAAACCAAAGACTTTTATTCAAGCTTTGCAACAGAAAAAACAATATCAAATACTTTTCCCTAATATTTTAAGAATACAAAAAGAAACTGAGTATTTTGTTGATATTGACTGGAAGAAAACTGAAAAAATAACACTATCACCAACAGAAAATCCTGTTTGGGTACAAGTTGCCCCGACTATTGATCGGCCAGATTTATCTCAATCTCAAAAAATGGATTCTATCCAAGAATATCTAGGAAAAGATTATAGATTAAAACAAAGTGTTTTTGCCATCACGACAAGTATAAAAAATAATTTGGATGACACTTGGAAAAACATAGATGATGGGAATAAGTTTCAACAGATATTTAAAATAGTTTCAGAATTTATTGAAAAAAATGTAATTATTGATGCTGATAAGAATAATTATGAATTATATAAAAATATTCTTATTGGTTTGAACACTACAAAAATCACTTCAATGGTTAGGGACGCAATAAATTTAAGCCAAGATACAAAATCCTACCCGATACCAGATCCGGTTAATAAGTTTAAGACGACCTCAGTGATGACTCCTTGGTATACAACTAAAGATACATATTCTGCCCCAGAAATGAAAAGTCATATTAGTCATCTTGTGCAAGATAGTAAATGGGAAAATATAGGCAAAATACTTGATAATGAAGTTGATGATGTCGTTGCTTGGGTTAAAAATGATCACCTTGCTTTTACCATTCCATACATACACAAAGGATTAATGAGATCATATTTCCCAGATTTTGTTGTTAAATTTAAGGATAATAAATATTTACTACTGGAAATAAAAGGCAAAGAAAGAGAACAAGATCAGACAAAATGGGAATCAGCAAAATTATGGTGCGAAGCTTTGAATGCAGATAAAGATTCGTGGGGAGAATGGCAATTTAGAACTGTAAAAAATAAACCAACTGTGAAAGATTTGATTTGGTAACCTAGACGGGGGAGTTATCATCTCCTCTCTTAAAGGAATATTAAAAAGGTAAAACTAATACATAACTTCGAAAACTAAACCTATAGAATTTCCATATAAAGTATTCTCTTTGTTTTTGCCCTATTTCGTATTTCTAAAACCAGAGGCATAGAAATTCTATTTATGTACAACCGCGTATAACCGTCAGCGTCGGGCGGAAGTGGCGAGATGGTGGACTGCATAGTTCGTACTATAAACCATCTGTAGGTGGTCTCCTTAAACTAACCTTGAACCTTCCTATAAGCGACCAGTAACCGATCTACAAGATTTGACCGTATTTAAAACCGTGCACAATCGGTTGTGCTGGGTGGAATAGGTTGAGAGGTAAAATGGTACTACTTCAACCATCAACTACCTTTTACGAAGGAGTTAGAGGGGGAATTAGATATGTTCTATTCTTGGGCTTCGGTATTTTCTACCTTAAAGTAAAGTATTTCTTGTTCGTAAACAGGTTTGAATTTTTTGTTCTCATATACGAACCTAGTACTAACATACCCTATTGAACAACATAGCCCAGTATCCCACTTGGTGTCTTCCTCGACAGGAACCCAGTGTACATAAAATCCGTTTCCGTCTTCTGATTTAACAAGGTCTAAATTAGTAAGTCCTGCGGATACGGAGAAGATGATAGCGTCATTCTTAATGATCATTATTCTGTGTGGGCAGTGGTTACCGCCGTGTGAGCAGGAATAGACTATTGTTTCATTTTCTTCATCACCGTCTACGTCAAATTTTTGTACATTGATGGTGTCGTTAGGCAGAAAACGAGTTGCCAGTACGCCATATTCTTTTATCTGTTCGTTAAATGTCTCTTGGAAAATAAAAACGTCCTCGCTGGGGTCTTTTGCGAATATATACTCAAGGGGTTTGACTGTGGGCAACCCTTCTTTTTTGTTGGAATAATCATCTGACGATAGCGTTATTGTTGTCGTTGGGAAAGAACGATACCCTCCATCAACGCGTGCACTCGCCCATGTGCTCGGATTGATACCTTCCCCGTATCCACCAGAGATATCGCTATCAGAGAAATATCGAAGTGGTAAATTCAAAACTGGCATTTCGTAATTTCGAGCTGGACGTTTTTCTTGTTGATTAAAGACAACAACGATGGCGCCGAGGGCGAGCAGTACAAGGCACGCAAATGCTGTTTCGTTGAGTTTGAGGTATTTTTTGAGCATGTTATTAATCAATTATTTCAGTTATAAATCGCCACAATTTTTTACTTATCCAAAATAAAACATAAACAACACCCAAAGGTATGATCCATATAGGGGAAGTGATGAATAGGGATACTTTCTTAAGAAACCTTACTAATTTGGCCCGTTTTGCTAAAAATTCCTCCTTTTCTGTAAGGTACGGCAGATCTATTATACGGAAAACATTTTTACCACAACGCACACAGTCTTTTGCTGCGGCGTTCACAATAGAATTTTGAACGGAGTATTTCCACTTATGTCCAAGGAATATACAAATTAATTGCTTCATAATATTATATTAAGTTCCATTTTAATTATGGACAACCGAGTTATCCGCAATGCCTCCTTCGTGCCGTCGTTTCCATCGGTCTTTATTCTCTTGTGTGTGCGTTTTACAATTTTCGTCTTCGCAGTTAACGGAAAGACATTTTCCGCAGAGAGGTTCGGCGCAAAGACACATTATATTTTTAGGTGCTTCAATAAATTTTTCTAAATCTTCGTACCAAGATTTTCCCCACAAATATCGGTCGCAGTTGCGCAATGTAAGTCCTTTGTCTTCGGCGATTCTTTTTACTATTTCAACGAACTCCCAATATGTTTTTTTAATTTTTTGCCTGTTGGCGATGTCGTTGGTGATGGCAGAAATGTCTCGTAGCAGTTTTCCTTCCTTACGATATTTTTTAAAGCATTCCTTATTCAATTGTTCCCTCGCACGATAGTCATAAACGGTATAATCAGTTGGATAAAGCACAGATAGAACTGCTGACGCCATTGCAATTCCAAACCCGCTTTGACCAAGGAGAACATCTAACTTTTCTTTTTCGCCAGTGTCACTTTTTGTAGGACTACTCGATATTTCTCTAGTTAAAGACTTCACTGACTCATTAGGGAGTTGTGGCCTGACCCACTTCTTAATTGGGCGTTTCGACTTCCAAAAAAGGATTGAGAAAAATTGTTCAGG
>CAYXWP010000045.1:0-7157 GCA_964468845.1 uncultured Candidatus Saccharibacteria bacterium
ACGGTCGGCTCGTGCGGGGTTTCCTGCAAGCAAAAAACCACCCGTTTCCGAGTGGTTTTTTGTTCAACTTTTTAACCTGTTGAGAGGAGATGGGAACTAACTAGGTACTTATCGTTAGATAGTTACTGCCACAGTTAGTGTCTCTAGACCTGATGTGATAGAAGTACCAGTACCTGCTGTTGTAGCACCATACTGTACACTTGTAACACTTAGTCTCTCAGACTTCAATGTTCCTGAAGACTTCTGGATTATACCTGTAACTGTGAATGTTCTTGAACCTCCACCAGAAGGGATAATGTAATATCCTGAAGCATCACCAGCAACTGCGGCTACTGGTTCAATAGCTGAGATTGTAGATGAAGCGTTACTTGCAGGAACTGTAGTTGTAGCATTTATCAATGTTGAAACATCAGATGAAACGTACATACTGTTTGAACTGTTGTTTGTCAAAGTGAATGTATATCTAACTGTTGCAGCTGTAGTTACACTGCTGTTTGCTAGACCCTTGATTTCTTGAACAATTCCAGCACTAGGACTTGACAATGAAACACTATTGATTGTTAAGAATGTGTTAGCACTTGTTTGATCATTTGTAGCTGAAGCCATAGCGACACCTCCAACTGTTGCAGCTGTATATGTACTATCTATAGCATTGATTGTGCTTGCATCAAGTGTTGATGAAGCGTAAACGTTTGTAGATGTAGCAGCAACGTCAGCAACTAGCTTTACATCTGTCCATACATCCTGAGGAAGAGCAATATTTAGATTTGTAAATGTTGCTAAACCAGCATCAGAAAATGAAAGTGCTCCATAACTTGTTGAACCAATCATGATTCTAAGGTTACTAAATAATCCTGTTCTTGAGAAAGCTGGATTTGTCTGAACTGTAAAGTTCAAAGCATTAACTGTAGCAGAATTGTTTGCAGACTTTAGACTGAATACTCCTAGTTCTACATTGTTTGTAGGAACTGTAGCAGAAACTGTCTTTGTTGACTGTGTAGCTGGAGCATTTGGGCTTACACGTGTTGAGATATCAGCAACAGAACCTGTTGAAGACAGTGTGAATGATCGTGCACCAACACCTGAAGTGTTTGTTGAAAATGCGATACCACCAATTGAATCTGTGATACCTAGACCATTAACTGTTCTTATAGCATTTGTAGGTATACCAGCATATACTGTCATACCATTTGTAATCTTATCTGTTGCAGCAAGAACTGAAACGCCAACTGCTAGGTCGGGATTTGTTCCTGGTGTAACTGTATAGTTAAGACCCTCAAATCTTACAAGATAATCGGATCCAACTGTGATTTCTGTTGCATCTGCTGGGTTAGCCACAGACTTTGTAGCTAGAACTTTTCCAGTTGAATCAATCAATTGAACTGTACTGAAGAACAACCATGGTCGTACTGAGAAGTGAGCATCAACACGAGAAACAGTAACTGATCCTGCTGTTGCTTGCAACTTTACTGCAACGACATTCTTTGTCTCACCCTTCTTTACACTTTGTCCTGAAGAAACAAAACTTGAATCAGATACTGAAACTGATCCGTCTGTTCCAGTCATTGAAGGAGGAGGTGTTACACCACCAACTGGTGTACATACCATTCCTGCTGGGCAAACGAAAGCTGGATTAACAACTACTGGTGCTGATCCATTAAGTGCTGTTCTTGTAAGTGGTCCTACGAATCCTGTTGTAGGAACATTAACACTTCTCTGGTAAGCAATAACTGCTAGCTTTGTTTGCTGTCCAAAGTAACCCTTTGCTGCTGTACCTGCTGTAATAGCTGGAATGTCAAAACCCTTTGCGATAAGAGTTGTTTGTAGGTTTGATACGTCTGTACCTGTACTACCAACACTCAAGTTCATGTCGAATGATGCATTTGCTACTGTAACTACAGCGGCTAGTGCAATAACACTTGCGATTAAATATTTTTTCATTTTTATAATTTAAAGTAAAAATTATTTCGTTAATAATAATAAAGTGAAATAAAATTACCTTTGTAAACTTAACTACTAATCTAATAAATAAACTTAACTAAACGAAAACTAAACTAACTATCACTAATCTCTTTACTCATATTATCGACACGAGTATAGAGAGAAGCTATAAGGGGATAAGTCTGAATTACTGTATTTACTAACCATAACCGAATAAGAATTCTGTAGGGATAAAGCGACCGATATTTATTGCGATTTAATTGTCAATGGACCGTTGCAAAGTATTATACCCTGTGACAGGCAAATACTGCAAAATATCTGTGGATAACTAGGTAAAATAGGCCTAAAATCCACACCCATATACTACACGATTTGGGCTAAAAAGTCAAAAAATGAAGGGCTCTATAGTGGGGGTTATGCCAGTGAATAAGTACTCCACCTACGTTCACCATTTCTCTTTACTATCCCCTTTTCCACAAGGTCGATCAATTCCCTCTGGATGGTCTTTTCGCTACAGTCAGTGATGACTTTTACAAAGTCCTTTATCGTAAGTTGGGAGTCCTTTTTAAGGATACTTAGAATGCTATTTTTTCGAGTGTCCTTTTTGTCCTTTATTACCATAACCTTATTTTTCACACTGTTTTGGGCATTCTGCGTAGCATTCGAAGTGTGTGCTATTTTTGAGTTTAATGTATGTCCTTTATCAGAGATAACAGGTGCAGTATCAGTTGCAAAGAAACTGTCTGATAGAATAAATCCTGAAGAATTTGATGACGCTGTGCTTTGATCCTTTATATATTGAATTAAAGAATTAATTTCCTGAGAAATGATTGAATAATTCATTTCAGAAACTAGACCTGAAATCAAAGCGATTTTTAAGAATGAAAACATCTGTACAGAGAGAGTAAAGAATGATTGTAAAAATCTATTCCTATCCACAACTTCGGATCCGTTCAAAGACATCATGACTGAAAGCAATGACATTCCACCTTCTCTCAATTCCCACTTCATAGGCTCATTGTCCTTTATCAGACTAGTTACGAGGTAAATGGCTGATACAATTTTCTCTGTCTTTTTGAAAGAATATACTAAATAATCGCCCTTATTGAATAGTCCTATGTCTTTGTAATCATTAAATATATTTTGCATTGTCTTTTATATAAAATATGTCCTTAATCCTTAACTGTCTTATGTAAAAAGTCACTTCTTGATGTGTCTATTATATAAAAGACAGGGGCTCAAAGTAAAGCTCTTTTATACCTATGACACGCTTACAAGCATGATAGCAATAGTGTGCTATTATTATTCATTATGGCCACCAAAAAAAGAAACAAGGATAGCTCTCAAGGAATCAAAGGAGAAATTAAAAGAGAAACCCTGCAAGCTATTTTTTCAATATTATTTTTCGTACTTGCTTTACTATCTATACTTGCACCATTTCATTTAGCTGACCCTGTTGGAAAGTATGTGTACAACTTTTTAAGCATTTGGTTTGGTTTTGGATACTATCTATTACCTATTACTTTTATAATGACTGCCATATCCTTTCTCAAAGGAATTGAAACGAAATTCAATGTATCAAAGATAGTAGCTTTGTTTCTATTTCTTTTTTCGGGGCTTGGACTAATTCATTTATTGGTAGCAAATGAAGGTGGTGTCTTCGGTCGTTGGGTGTCTACTCCACTCGTTTCCCTTATCGACAGCTTCCCCACTGCAATCCTACTTCTTGCTTTCATTTCCATTTCAATATTAATAGTATTTGAATTCCATTTCACTATAGAAAATTTGAAGTTCTGGAAATGGTTCAAAGTTGAAAATTTTGACCTAGATGGTGATGATGACGAGGAGAAAGAAAATGAAATAGAAGAGAAAAAGAAGTCAGAAGAAAAGATTGAGAAAGTCGTCAGTGATGTAGAGATTAAAATGGCTAAGGAGAGTGAGCAGAAAAAGAAGTCAGAGAAAATAAGGAAAGACGAGGAAGGAGATATTGAAATGATCTCAATGAGAAGGAACAGCAATACATTGATAGCCCCTCCCCCTCTTACTCTACTCGAAAAAGATAAAGGTAAACCAGAAACAGGAGACATAAAGGCAAATGCAAATATAATAAAGAGAACATTACAGAACTTCGGTATCGATGTAGAAATGGATGAAATCTCTATCGGTCCATCGGTCACAAGATATTCACTAAAGCCTGCAGAAGGAGTGAAACTTTCAAAAATTGTCGCTTTAAATAACGACCTCGCTCTTGCCCTAGCTGCCCACCCCATTCGTATCGAAGCTCCCATCCCAGGAAAGTCACTTGTAGGTATTGAAATACCAAATACCATAAAGACCACTGTCGGTCTCGCAACACTACTTGCTTCAGAAGAATATCAGGATTCAGACAAGCCACTTCTAGTTTCTCTAGGTAAGGGTATTTCTGGAAAATCTCATTTTGCAAACCTAGCAAAAGCACCTCACATGCTTATAGCCGGAGCTACTGGTTCTGGAAAGTCCGTCACTATTCATGCCATAATCAATTCCCTACTTTTCCGCAACTCTCCAGAAAACATGAGATTTATCATGATTGATCCAAAGAGAGTTGAGCTTACCCTTTATAACAAAATCCCTCACCTACTCACCCCAGTTATTACCGATGCCAAGAAAGCCATTCTTGCTTTAAAATGGGCAGCAAAAGAAATGAGTCGACGATATGATATCCTAGAAAAAAATGCTGTGAGAGATATTGATTCATATCATAAAAATGTTTTGTCTGGATCAATCAAAGTTAAGGATGAAAATGGAAATGAGGTACCACCTGAGACAATGCCTTATATTGTCATCGTATTAGATGAGTTGGCAGACATTATGCAGACATATCCAAGAGAGCTCGAATCTGCCATTGTACGCCTAGCACAGATGAGCCGTGCCGTTGGTATCCATTTGATCGTCTCGACACAAAGACCGAGCGTAAATGTCATTACAGGCCTTATAAAAGCCAATATTCCTACCCGTATAGCACTTCAAGTATCCTCACAGATAGACTCACGAACAATTCTTGATACAGGAGGTGCAGAAAAACTTCTTGGTGCTGGAGATATGCTCTATCTTGGTGGAGAAATGTCAAAGCCACAACGTCTACAATCAGCCTATATCACTGAAACGGAAGTTAAGAAAGTTGTTAAATATCTTGCCGATGCCTATGGAGATGAGGTTATGAGTGAAATAAATCTAACGACACCTGAGGCTGGCAAAGATTCTATTTTTGAATCAAATTTTGAAGCTAATGATGCTGATCTAGAAGACGAAGATGAATTGACTAATGAGGCACATACAATACTTCTATCTGTTGGAAAAGCTTCAACTTCAATGCTTCAAAGGAAACTTGGTATAGGATATTCTCGTGCAGCAAAAATTATAGACACCCTTGAGAAAAAAAGATTGGTAGGGCCTGCAAATGGATCCAGACCACGAGATGTCTATGAGATAGCTGGATCAAATATTGCAAAAGAAGTAAGCGATGATATTTCGGCAGAGACAGAAACAAACAATGATTAACCGTGATGGTACAAAAAAAATCTTAAAGATAAGTGGAATTTTCATTATTTTTCTAATATTGATTGGCTATTCCCTATTCGAATCACATAGTTTAATTAAAGGACCGGAGATAATCATCATGGAACCATCAACTGGTAGTACATTAACGACTTCAAGTGTAAGTGTTATCGGCAAAGCATTAAGAATACAAGAAATCACCCTGAACGGACGCCCTATTATCATAGATCAGGATGGGAATTTTAATGAAATTCTAGTACTAGCCCCTGGGTATAATTCTTCCTTATTCAAAGCTAATGATAAATTTAATAGAACTATCGAACACAAATTAGAACTTGTCTATAAAAAGTAATCTGTAAAAATGCTATAATTGATTTACCAAAATAAATGTACCCAACATTATTTAATTAATTAACTTTAACCGTTATGGCAAAAAAACAAAAAGAGATAAAAAAGAAAGGTGAAGGAGAAAAAAGTGAAGTTGAGGAAAAAATAGAGGAGGTAAATGATGATGGCGATGTGAAAGTAGAAAAAAACAAAAAGGAATCTAAAAAAATTGATCCAACAGATAGTATTTCTTCTACATTGGACGCTATTCGATCTAAGTTTGGTGATGAAAGCATTATGAAACTCGGCGAAAAGCCAAAGGTAAATGTAAATGCGATTTCTACTGGATCTATTGGATTGGATTCTGCTCTTGGAATTGGTGGTTTGCCTCGTGGAAGAATAATAGAAATATTTGGGCCAGAATCTTCAGGAAAGACTACCCTTTCCCTTCATGTAATAGCTGAGGCGCAAAAGCTCGGTGGTATTTGTGCTTTTATAGACGCTGAACATGCAATGGATCCAGAATATTCAAAGAGACTAGGAGTAAGAACAGATGAATTGCTCATCTCACAACCAGATACTGGAGAGCAAGCTTTAGGAATTGTTGAAAGTCTAATACATTCAGGAAAAATGGATGTAATAGTTATCGACTCTGTGGCTGCCCTTACTCCAAAGGATGAGATTGAGGGAGATATGGGAGCATACCACGTCGGTAAGCAAGCTAGACTTATGTCACAAGCTTTACGAAAGCTTACAAGCATTGTAGCAAAATCAAAAACTGTAGTTATATTTATAAACCAAATTAGAATGCAAATCGGCGTGATGTTTGGCAATCACGAGACCACACCAGGTGGAAAGGCTTTGAAGTTCTACACATCTGTCCGTCTAGATATACGCAGAATCGCTCAAATTAAAAAAGGCGAAGAAGTTATGGGTGGTCGCGTAAGAGTAAAGGTTGTGAAGAACAAAGTCGCTGCCCCATTCCGCCAAACAGAGTTCGATCTAATGTACAACGAAGGTATTTCACAAGAAGGTGAAATAATGGCACTTGGAGAAAAAATGGGAATTATTTCAAAATCAGGAACATCATACTCTTATGGAGAAATGAAACTTGGACGAGGATACGACGCTACTCGCCAATTCCTAAAAGAAAACTCCCCTGTCAAAGAAGAGATACTCGGCAAGATTAGAGCAAAACTTGCAGAAGAAAAATAATCGTGTAGTATAGGGAGACTAATAAATAACAGCAAAAACCTATGTCAATGCTTGAATATAATGAGGTAGTTGAGAGAAAATATATTGTCTTGGAAGGACAACCTTATGAGGTTATTACATCTCATGTCTTTCGTAAG
>CAYXWP010000046.1:0-6990 GCA_964468845.1 uncultured Candidatus Saccharibacteria bacterium
GAACTGCCAAAATTTTCTTTTTGGATTGTCGTCGGATTTTATTCCAGCTATTTTATCGCATTAGCAAAATTGCCTTCAACTTTTTCCCAATTTAAATTTTGGAAGAAGTCATCAACGTAGCCCTTCTTTCCTGAGGGTTGATAGTCGGTGACATAGGAATGTTCCCACATATCCAGAGCAATAATGATAGATACTTCTGGAAGATGTCCGATATGTTGTTCATCAACCCAATATTGAATTAACCGATCCGTTTTCTTGTCATATCCGAGCATTGCCCAACCGATTCCACGTGTAGTTGCGAGATTTTTGAAAATTTCAATAAAAAAATCAAATGTTCCAGTCCACTCAACGATTTTTTTGTATAGGGCAGAATCAGGGGAGGGATTTGTGTGACCGCCTTCAAATTGTGAGAAATAGTATTCATGATTGCGCATACCACCAAATTCGAAACCTTGTCGGCGATAGGCTTCTCTTCGAGCGTACTCTGGATTATTTGAATTTTCTACTATTTCATGGATAAGGTTAAGATTTTTTACATAACCAGAATAGAGCTTGAGATGTTCCTCGATTGTTTTTGCGGAAATTCCTTTCAGAGCGGGGATATTAAATTTTAGTTCGTTGAATTTATTCATATTAATTAAATTATCATGTTAAACAAAAAAACTTTTATCATAGTATCTACTATCGCTATTATAGCATTTGGTATTATTGGAGCCCATGTTTATCGTTGGGAATATAGAAAACCATTCTTTGAAGTATATTTTTTTAGTCTAAATAAAGGGCGCTCTATATTTGTACGAAGCCCTAAAGGTAAAACTTTCCTAATTGGTGGTGGACAGAACTCGGAGGTTATAAGAGAAATTACAAAAGTGATGCCGTTCTATAAAAGGAAAATTGATTATATTGTTGTTCCTAGCGCTGTGCCGGCTCAGATTGGCGGTTTGATAGAGGTGGTCGACAGGTATGATATTGGCGAGGTTATTGTGCCGAAGATAATGGCGACCAGTAGTGTTCTTGCGCAACTGATGAAGAATGTTTACAAAAAAAAGATACATGTTGAGGAGGTTGAAAGGGGAGATGTTGTGGAAATCGAGGAAAATTTCTCAATTAACATATTTTTTCCATATAAAGAATTTAGGTTTAATAAAACAAGTTTGCCCGAACTTGGATTTTTGGTTTCATTTGCTTCGACCTCGGTGTATTTTATTGGAAATTTGTCTAGGGCTGTGCAGAAAAATATTTTGAATGGTTTTGATAGTGACTTCGGTGGATCAAAAAGCTCAAATGGCCAAAGGGGCTTAATTGATCTAAGTGTGAATATAGCAAAAGGTGACCAAAATTTGGTCGAGTTTTACAATACAGCTTCTGTGGCAAAGGTCTCAGATGAGCTTCTTAAAATATTAAAACCAAAATTTATTTTTAGTACAAGAGAAAAAGCTGCGTACTTTGTTTCGGATGGGGAAGAATGGGTGAGGAAATAAAAATAGCGCGGGCATGGGTGTCCACACGCTATGATGCTAGAAGAGGTGTCTACCCCCCCCAGTGCCCTTTAGTGTCCTGGCTGAAACGACAACAGAGTTATTATCGGTGAGGCTATGAGATTCTCTCGACTATTACCGCACTCAATCCTCACAATAGCTTGCTGTTTTTTATGTAGCACCTCGGTCATCCACTCTTTTTCGCCCGGGAGCATTTGGTCCCAAGGGATTTCGGAAAATGGAATGAAGCGTAGCCACTCAAATTCGTCGCTTGGTTTGACCTTCCCAGTCCAGCTTTCGAAGACCACTATTTCTACATTGATGGTGGTGTGGTCCTTTCCGATAAAGACCTGAAGTTTGGCAATGACCCTGCCGTCATTTCCAGTTAAACCAGTTTCTTCTCGGCCCTCCCTTCGAGTCGCCCTTATCGCATCTCCTCCATCCTCGCTCGATAAGTGTCCTCCAGGAGGCATGATTTTCCCTTTACCGTAACCCCTTGTTTTTAACCCAAGAAGTACAGAAAAGTTATCAGCTTCGTCAACAAAAAATACAGCAACAAAATGTATTGGTTTTGTGTGCGTTGTTGTGCTCATGGTTTGTTAAATTCCTTCCACCTAAAATATACACCCATACTTTTATTTGTCTATATTTGTTTAGCAACAGTTTGACCACAGTTTAGTAACACTCTAATCACGAAAAAACCGCTTAAATGCGGCCTTTTCTGTCGTGAGTCTATACGTGCTCTGTTCTACTTAGATTAATCCTGCTTTCTTTAGTGTTGCAAAAGCCCCTCGCTTTTGAATAGTTTTCAAAGCTCTTGTTGATATATTTAAATTAAAAGATTTCTTTAGTTCAGGAACATAGATCTTCTTTTTCTGAAGATTTACATAACTTCTAACAATTCCTGTAGGATTGAACTGAGTAGCACGAGTACGGTTTGAGTACCCGCCACTTCTTATAGAACCTCTTTTTGTTATTGCACAAACTTTAGCCATAGTGGTAGATATGCTATCATAGATAATATATTTAGCAAGTAACATGGATATACTTACATTAATTGTTTCAATAATAATACTCGTCATGTCCGTGGTCATACACGAGCTTTCTCATGGATATATGGCTGAAATACTAGGCGATCCGACACCTCGACTGCAGGGGAGATTAACTTTAAATCCACTGAAACACCTCGATCTAGTCGGTTCATTTATCGTGCCAGTCATCACGTTTTTTGCCGGTTTCACCTTTGGTTGGGCAAAGCCTGTTCAGTGGAATCCATATAACGTTAAAAATAAAAGATGGGGAGAATTACTTATTTCTATTGTAGGTCCGTTATCAAATTTTTTGATTGCAATTGTTTTTGGAATAGTCATTCGTTTTTTTGGTGAGTCACTTTCCCCATCATTTATTCAGATTTCATTGTATGTAATTGCTATAAATATAGCTTTAGCTGTATTTAATTTAATTCCACTTCCACCACTCGATGGTTCGAAGGTTCTTTTTGCTTTGTTACCGAGACGTTGGTATAGGGTAAGGGAAGTGCTTGAACAATACTCGATTTTCTTCTTTTTAATTTTAGTTTTCTTTCTTTGGAGATTTGTTGAGCCGATAATTCCGTATGTTTTTAGTTGGATCACGGGGGTGGGGATTTAGTTTTAATAAAATTAATATGAATAATTTATATTTAATTGGTGGATCAACAAGATCTGGAAAGACAACAATTTTAAATAAAGTGATAAAGGCAAAACCAATGATTGCTGTTAATACTGATGCTATAAGAGAAGGCCTGCGCAAAGCTTTAATTGATGAATCATCGGTTACAATCAATAAGTTATCATTTTTCGGAGATGTAACTTTCCATCGATTAAGTGAAAATAATGATATCAATCATACAAAGCATTTTTCTCAGGATATTTCCCAGGATGATTTAACGTGGAATGCAGTAGCTGGCCTAATCAATTATTATGATAGTAAATATGTAGATCTTATTATTGAGGGGATGGTGATTACACCAGAGCGTGTAAAAAGTTTGGCTTTAAAGAACTTTAAAATAAAAGCAGCTTTTGTCGGAATTACTGAGGATACAAATTTAAATACCATATTTGAACAAGCAAATTTAAATAAAGATTGGGTATATACAAAAATTAGTGAAAATAATGGTGATAACGCGGTAATAATAAAAGCATTTAATGAGGAAATAGAAAAAAGTAAAAAAATTGCTATTATGGCTAGCGAGTTTGGCTATAAATTTTTCCCATTTAACAACAATGATTTTGAGGGATATTGTAATGGGGTGGTAGATTATCTTTTAAGCTAGATTTTGATTTTTAGTTATAAATAAATTTATAATAAAGTAAGTACACCCAAGAATATTTTTCTGATATAATTACCATATCAAAATTCACTTTTTAAAGTATGTTGTGAATTTTTCTAACAAACATTAGGCGAGAAAATCTCATCTGTAATTTTTATTAATAATTAATCTGCAATTTTATTATGTCGAAATCAATAATAATCAAGGATATTGAGGTAAAAATTAGAACAGCAAAGGACAATAATGACTACATTTGTTTAACAGACATGGCACGTTTTCAAAACCCAAAGGAACCAAAAGATGTTGTAAAGAATTGGATGAGAACCATATTTACAATGGATTTTTTGGCTATTTGGGAAAATATGAATAACCCGAGATTCAAAGGGGTCGAATTCGACTCCTTTAGAAAAGAGGCTGGAACTAATGCATTTACAATGTCACCAGAAAAGTGGGTAAATAGTATTGGTGGTATAGGGATTAAGGTATCTAGAGGAAATAACGGTGGTACCTACGCTCACAAGGACATTGCTTTTGAATTTGCCACATGGCTTTCTCCAGAATTCAAACTTTATTTAATTAAGGAATTCCAGCGCCTAAAGGAAGATGAAAATCGTAGATTATCACTAGATTGGAATATAAATAGAATACTGACCAAATTAAATTATAAAATTCATACAGACGCTATTAAGGAACACATCATTCCAACTCTCATAACCAAAGAGCAGGAATCATTTATTTATGCCGACGAAGCGGACGTGTTGAATGTCGCTCTTTTTGGAAAAACATCCAAACAATGGCGAGATGAAAACAAGGGTAAAGAAGGGAATGTTCGAGATTATGCGTCAATTGAACAATTGCTAGTTCTCGCAAATATGGAGAGTGTGAACGCAGAGTTTATAAGAATGGAAATGTCACAGAGCGAAAGACTGAGAAAATTAAATGAAACTGCGATTACTCAGATGAAGTCGCTGGTGGGGAGGGGTATAGAACAGCGACTGAAGGCTGGGGATTAAAGAAAAGTAAACTATTATTTTTTATAGCATGAGTTATACTTACTGCATATGAAAAATATAGTTTTTGTTCATGGCGCATATCATGCTGGTTGGTGTTGGGGTAAGGTAATTGAATTTTTACCAAAAGAAAATTTTGTTTGCCATCCTCTTGATTTACCAGCAAGTGGTTCTAATAATTCAATTAAAAAAGAAAACGTGGGCATAGAAGAATATGTTAGTTATGTCATCAACTATATAAGTATAAACAGTTTATCCGAAGTAATTTTGGTAAGTCACAGTTTGGGAGGGATAACTATTTCTAAGGTGCTAGAGAGAATCCCAGAAAAAATAAATGGAGCATTTTTTGTTACTTCAGTCGTTCTTAATAACAAAAACTTCTTTTCATATTTACCAATTGATGTGCAGGAGAAATATAGGCAAATAGCATCAAGTCGCCCTGATAAATCTATCCCGCCAAATTTAGAAAAAATAAGACGCAGTTTGTTCAATAGCAGTCCAGATTCAGAGGAATTAAATAATTTTCTATCTAAACTTGAACCACAACCCATTAAGCCTTACGAGGAAGTAGTTGTGCTTGATTCCGCTAAAATAGCTTCGGTTCCAATCGTATACGTTAAATGCAAGAATGACACGTCTCTACCTAAAGAAATTTTTGATGAAATAATATCCTTTTTGCCGAATAACATTAAAATAGAAACAATTGAAGCAGACCATGAAGCAATGTTTTCAAATCCAAAAGCTATTGCCGAATTACTCCTTCGGTAAACTCAATTTCCACATTTGGAACCCTGCCTTCTGTAATTCTGTCGCATCTTCTCGGACGTGTTCAGGATAACTATTGATGCTCAAAGGAACGTCTTCTGGTACGCGTTCTACGGTAAATCCTTGGCTCTCATAAAATTGAGTTACACCTTCTTGGGTGAATATCTCATCTAGGGCAGTGTTACTACTAATCGCTTTTAGTTTGTTTGTTATACGAGCAAATTTAGGATTTTCTTTTAATTCTGGGTGATACTTGAGAATATCTTCATGCATAAAGAATCCTCCTCTTTTCTTAAGCACTTCTTTAATGTTATTAAAAAACTCCACTTGCTGTTCACGAGAAAGATACATCATTAAACCTTCACAAAATATTGCCACAGGCCCATCACCAAGTTGAGCTTCAATTTTCCCCCAAGTTTCTGGTGCTACAGCATTTCCTGGGATAAAAGCTACGGGAATACCACCCACAAAATTATTTACAGCTTTCTTTTTAACGTCTAAATTAACCGCAAAATCATTTTCAATGTAATTTCTTATTCCTTTTTCTGAATTGAGTAGATTAACTGAATGAGGAGTAAAACCAGATGCCAATTCAACTACTTGTTCCACCTCTCCTTTTTCTACAGCTTCTCTTATTACCTTTTCAGTGGATAAATATCTTAATTCCATAAAATGTGGAGTATCGATTTGGTCTGGTTCATTTTCTCCCTTTACAAAACCCATTTGGTCACAGAACGAGGTATAAAGTTCCTTCGCATTTGGAATATTGGTTTGTTCAGCAAAACATCTCGCAGTAATAAAAGCGGTTGGAAAAACCTTATCTTTTTCAGCAGTTCCATCCTTTGAGAGATCTTCATCTCCGTAATTAACAAGGGCTCTTTCATAATTCATTTTCATTTCTTCTGATGTTCTTGAAAATTGTTCCATAAGTTTATTGTCTTTATATTTTTATACAATAAAATTATATCATCTAAGGGAATTCGATAACAGGCCAAGACAAGATTACTTCAGGGTGCTCAATGATGGGCATTTTTTATTATTACTTATGTTTTTAAAATCATTGTTGGACTAGGTTGAATATATTCTCACTTGGTATTAAACTATCACTGTTGGTCTTCAAACAGAATGTTGGTCCTACACATCCATGGCAACACTTACACTTGCGCAAACAGGTGCGAGGGGGCACGAAGCAGGGAGTCGTGCCTTTTTTTATTGTATCCACTACACTTTTCTTGCCTTTTCCTTCATTTGTGATAGAGTGATTTCACATTAAAAACAGCAGTAGGAGTGAGTAACCGCTTGGTGAAAACATTCAATCCTCTGTAAAATCAAGTTTTTAAGAAATGTGCGAGTTTTTAGCCAGTTTTCGCTAGTTTTATTAGTGTTTTTGGGTATTATTAATGTTTTTATTATTAAGTAAAATAAA
>CAYXWP010000047.1:0-6344 GCA_964468845.1 uncultured Candidatus Saccharibacteria bacterium
GAGGAACTTGAAGAAGAGAAAGTTGATGTTAGAAAAGAAGATAAAACTATTCGACCGTTTGAAATTCCGTCACAACCTGAGCTTGTTGGAGAGATAATTAAAATTAATTCCTACAAGGTTATAAAAAACCATAAAGCCACAAATCGCAAAACAAATATTTCATTAAAGAGAAATACCCATCTACTTTTGAAAGGACCAAATGGAATTGGCAAAAGTACTTTGTTGCAGACAATTGCTGAAAAGGGCGCAGGTTCTGTCATAGCTCCAGACGTTCGCCTTGGATATTATAGACAGGATTTTTCCACTTTGAATTTTGAGGATACAGTTTTTGATTCATTAACGAATGTGATAAAAGAAGCAGGAAGAAATGCCGGTGAAGAAGAAATGAGATCTGTAGCTGCCAGCTTTCTTATCACCAGTGATGTAATCAATACTAAAATCGGCAGTATTTCGGAAGGCCAGAAGGGTCTCGTAGCTTTTGCACGACTTGTTCTTGAGCGTCCTGGTTTACTTATCTTAGATGAGCCAACGAATCATATTAACTTTCGACATTTACCATTAATAGCTGAGGCTTTGAATAACTACAAAGGAGCAATGATACTTGTATCACACGTACCAGAATTTGTGGAAAAAATTAGAATTGATGAGACGCTAGATTTGGAGGGGTAATTTTTTACTGCTTCTTTATGAATCCAGTAAATGCCTGCATTATTTCAAGTGGAATTGTAAACACAACTGTATTTGATTGATCTGATGAAATGTCATTAATTGACTGCAGAGTTCTCAAATGAAGTGCACCTGGGGTTGCTGAAAGCATTCTTGCGGCCTCTGCCATGTTTTTTGATGCTGCTAGCTCTCCTTCAGAATTGATAATAACCGCTCTCTTTTCTCGCTCTGCTTCAGCTTGCTTAGCAATTGTTCTTTCCATGTTCTCAGCTAGGGAAACATCCTTTAACTCAACATTGTTTACACTCAACCCCCATGCATCAGTTTCTTTATCAACAATCTCTTTTATTCTCCCTGCAATTTTCTCTCTGCCACCAAGTAGTTCATCCAAAGTCACTTCTCCAATTATATTTCTCATCGTTGTTTGCGCATATTGAGAAATTGCGTAATAAAAGTCCTCCACTTCAATTATGGCTTTTTCAGCTGAAGCAACTTTGTAATATATAACTGCGTTAACTGTAACCGACACATTATCTCTTGTAATAGCTTTTTGATCGGGAACATCTACTGCCTTAACGCGCATATCTACTTTTTTGTATGATTGGAATACAGGTATCACCAGTCTCCATCCAGGATTCATGATTCCTGAATAGCGACCCATAGTAAACCTAACACCTCTCTCATACTGGTTGATTTGTCTCAGGCTGGCTAGTATTAAAAAAATGACTAATCCAATTAAATAATTCATATATGGTTAATTATGCTAATAAATAATAATTTTATACTATAAATATACACCTCTTTACGCACGAATCAAGGTGGAGAATGGGTGCGTGGCTTTCTGCTAGATTTACTCCGAGTGAGTATACTTTTTCCTAGATTTTTTAGAAATTATTTCTATAATGCCGACAATTGTCAAACCTACTCCAATTGATAGTAATACTCCACCAATAACATCTGAAAACCAGTGAACATTCAGGAAAATTCGGCTGGCGCCAACTAGTAAACCTGCCAGCATTACGATAATCAATCCCAACTTGTTTATCCATTTATTACTTATCGAAGTCACAAGAAACCAACTAATCATGAAGCATAGAATAATTATGCTGGTAGTGTGTCCACTTGGAAAACTAAATCCACCCGCACTTCCCAACATTTCTGTCGGCCTCGAACTATCAAAAAAGTTTTTGAGATAATTTGTTGCTGTATTTATGATGAGTAAGCCAAATGCAGTGGAGGAGGCGACTTTCCAGTTATTAAAAAATATCATAATAATTGTCGAAATAATTGTGATATAAACAATTATGTCCCAATCTCCATAGCGAGTTATCTTTTTTGCTAATTCTGTTCTTTGTGGTGTTTCTGTTGATAATACATATTTTGAAACTGAACTATCAAATTTAGATATAAATGATTTTTTATTTGTCACAACGCTACCAATTCCATAGCATGCAGCAATCAAAATTAGACCAGTAATTATTAATAAAATAGATTTATAAAATGGCATGAGTTAATTTTAACACAGCTTGAAATAAAAATGTGGAGTGTTAGAGTTAATAAATGCATTTCATCTATATTCTAAAGTGCGCTGACGGAACTCTATATACAGGTTATACAAATGATTTAAAAAAAAGAGTGCTTGCTCACAACACCTTGAAAACCGCAGCAAAATATACAAGAGCAAGAAGACCAGTAAAGCTCGTATATTCTGAAAAATTTCGCACGGTTGGAAAGGCAATGAGAAGAGAGTGGGAGATAAAGAAGATGAGGAGGGAAGAGAAAGTCGAGTTAATTAAACGTGTGCGGAGTTAGGTTAAACGACACAATTTTTCCCAGCCACATACCCGGTTGTCCAGCATAATTGCAGGCTATAACCACCAGATGGCCTATCTATATTTAAAATATCTCCAACAAGGTATAGATTTGAATATAGTTTGGATTGCATTGTTTTAAAATCAACTTCAGTAAGGTCAACTCCACCTGATGCGACTATTGCTTTTTCCGCGCCTAGTAAGCCTTCGACATTCATTGGCAAGCCCTTTATTATCTCGATAAGCTTCAACCTTTCTTCACGTGTAATATTGCTATTTTGTGTGTCTTCTTTAATATCTGAAAGAGTCAGTACAGCATCCACAAGTGCAGATGGAATAAATGATCCAAGAGAATTTTTTATCATTTTTTTATTATCAAGTATAAAAAGTTCTTGTAAACGGCTATTCATCATTCCGTGATCAAGTTCTGGTAGTAAATCAAGACGGATTATAACTTCGCCATATTTAAGTAATTCATTTACATCTTTGCTCATATTCAAAACTGTTGGCCCACTAATACCAAAATGTGTAAAAAGTAATCTACCTTTATATGACTCCTGCTTTTGGCTATTTTGAAATGTCGTTAGCTTAATATCCTGTAATGTTACTCCTTGAGCATCCTTTACCCATTTGTCAGAAATCATGACAGGTACAAGAGCGTTGTCAGAAGGAATCACTTTATGTCCAAGATCTTTTAGCCAAGCAAATCCGTCACCCGTAGAGCCAGTTTCGGGTCGAGAAGTTCCACCTGTGGCTAGAATAAATTTATTTGCGAATATTTGTTCGCCATTTTTTAATTTTACAGAAATAATTTTTTTGCTGTTGTTGCTATTATTTACGTCGCTTTCAAATCCGACTACCACAGCATTTGTTTTGACTTCAACATTTCCTTTCTTCATATATTCAACAAGCACATTCCAAACTGATTCGGCCTTGTCGCTAACAGGGAAAACACGATTTCCAGCCTCAACCTTTGTTTCCATACCTCGAGAATTAAAAAATTTTATAGTATCTTCCACGCTAAACTGAGAAAATGCCGAAAAAAGAAATTTATCACTGTCTTTATATTTACTTAAAAATTTTCTCGTATCAAATTCGGCGTTTGTAACATTACATCTGCCACCACCTGTTATTAGAAGTTTTGATCCAAGTGAAGAATTTTTCTCAAGAAGAATAACCTTCAAGCCTGATTTTGTGGCATTTTCGGCAGCGCTTCCAGCAGCCATCATGCCCGCAGGTCCACCACCGATAACTGCGACATCATAAATATTTTCATTCATTTTTTTGGTCAATTTAGTCGAAAAGGGAAACAAGATACTCATCAATATCCCTCTGGTCCATATCATAGAAGTTTATACCTTTGTTGTGTAAATCTATGGCAAGTTTTACGCCGACAAATCTCCAATGCCACGGCTCATAAACATAAAACTTGTTACTCTTTGGGTATGAAAGAATGAAGCCATATAGATGCGCATTGTTGGTTAGCCAAGTGTATGCCTTCGTCTTATCAAATCCTTCTAGCTCTCCTCCAAGACCTGTAACTATGAGATCTATAGTTGTACCAAGTTGATGTTCAGAATATCCTTGATCAGCGGAAAAGGCATTTGCAGATCCAGACCCATATACAACCGTGTACTGACCTTTTAAGGCTCGCTGTTCATTAAATGATCTGTATGCAGAGTATACATAGATAGTTGTACTAGCATTCTTTGCACCATCAAGCATCTTTTGTAAGTATGGCCAGACCTGAGCGTTCAACTTTAATGCCTTATTGTTTGAATACTTATAATCACTTGGGATTTCAGCAAGTCTAGCGGGGGCGTAATTTTCATTTAAGAAAAAAACCTTTGAGTATTTAGAGAGTAACTGAGGATCCGTTTTGCTTAATTTTTGAAGATTGCTGACCGTATTTGTATAGCTACCTACTTCTTGTCTATATGTGCCAAGACTTTGTGCGATATTTCCAACATTTTGTTTTTCTTGATCTAGAGCAGTTGAAAGTGTGTCATGCGTTTGTGAAATGTTTCTACTCAATTCATTTGTTGTAGACGATAGTTTGTTTTCAAGTGCTGAAATGTTCGTTTCAAGATTTACAATTTCATTCAATAGGTTTCTGAAATGAAAAAAATTTAGAATATTAATTAGACTTACTCCTAATGCTAAAAAAATAAAGCCGTAAGTTATTAGCTGGGCACGTGAGATTTTACTCAAACCTCTTTTGACTCCTTCTATTACGTGGTTTTCGTTCATGCTCTAATGGTAGCACAGAGAACGAAAAAATAAAAAAACCGAGGCAGGCTTGAGGCCGGCGACGGTTGCGAACTAAAATGTGGTTTCAAGAACCAATGTAATGTTTTCCTAGAACGTATTTTACTACGTCCGATGCGCTAAACGTATCGTTTTCATGATCCATGAGTCCCTCGAGAAAGGATGTATCTTCACCTAGTGTGAATATCGGTGGTTTGTTATTTAATCCAATTGCACCAACCAACGCTTCACAAAGGCACACAGTTCCTTCTTTGCCACCAGGTTCCGCAGTGCAGACGTGGAGCAATGAACCATCGCTCCCAATCTGTGGAGTTTTCAATGCCGCATGAATACAAATTCTTTTCCTTGAAGCGTAGACCGCAGGGTCGGCGACTGTTCCAGATAACTCAACAACTTCAAATGGGTAGCCAGTTGGAGAGGCAATATTGTTAGGAATCACCTTCAGCATTCTGTTGTAAGCAAGCTTTCTCATTTCTCTGCGACGCTCAGGTATCATTTCTGAATCATCGCACAGTGCAAATGCAGATCCAACCTGCACTCCGCTTCCACCTTGGCTCAAAACCTCATCCAATCTTTCTGGATGAGCAAACGAACCACCCATCCATACTTTGAATCCCATGTTTGTAATCTCGGCGATGTTTGCCTCATCTTCCGGACCATACTTGATGCCATCTCTCGGTGGAGCATTGTGACCTCCCGCTTTGTGAGTTTCGATAACCACATTACTGAAGCTGTTTTTAGGAGTTTTTCTTTTCATTGCCCATACTCCAGTTTTGGATGTGAGAATCGGGATAAAGATGGGCATTTCAAGTTCAGGAATATTGCTTCCCAAATACTGCGTCGGGTCAAAGTGTAATTCGTAGTCGTTGCCACGCAAGACAGGGACTCTGTACGTAAAAGGTTTACGTTCACAAAATGCTGTAAGCATGCTCGGAATTTGTGTCGGTAGTCCGGCACCCATAGTGATGACTTTGACTCCTGCCAACATCGCGCCATAGATTGCAGGTGCAAGTGGAAGAGGCATTTTCGTAAGCAAATTCATGCCGACAATTCCGCCGTGGTACCTTTCGTCAGCATTAGTTCTTGCTAAGTGTACCCACAGCCAACTTGCGCATATGGTTAGCTCAACAAGATCTCTCGAAGGAGGACAAAGGTCATAAACAGGTATGCCAACCCCTGTCCTCTTGTAGTATTTTCTGATAACCCTTTCAGCGATTTCTGGAAAAGGGAATTGTTCAAGTGTTGCTTTGAGAATTTCAGCTTCAGGTCCGCCAAACATGAGTATGTAGGCTAAAACCTTTTCAATGGCAGTTCCTGACACGATGCCAAGTTGCCCCATCATTGAAACAATTCTGGCCAATTTCCAGCCACCCATATTGACTCCCATTCCACCTTGGAACAGTAATGGTAACTTCATAGGTACGTCTTTCTCGTGTTGTCGAAGATCAATGACGATCGTCGCTTGTTTTGTTCTCTAAATCTGACAACAATCATAACAGAAAAGAGGGAAAGATGTTTGAGGGGAGGATTTTAGAGTCTAATCCTGTATTAAATTCAAGACCTATGCATCACTTCTAGCATTTGTATTGGTTTTTTGAA
>CAYXWP010000048.1:0-3466 GCA_964468845.1 uncultured Candidatus Saccharibacteria bacterium
GCACAGCAAAAGAAGCTTCAGAATTAATCGAGTCACTTACAAAAGAAGAATTGACTAAGGATCTTGGAAAGGCGGGGCTAGAAACCCTTTCTATAATTCTTTATCAAGGACCAATATCTCGTGCGGAAATAGATTATATTCGCGGGGTTAATTCGCAATTTATTTTAAGAAATTTGCTGGTCAGAGGACTTATAGAAAGAATAGATAACCCTAAGGATCAGCGTAGTTTCTTGTATAAGCCAACCTTACAATTACTATCATTTATCGGAATTTCAAAGATTGAGGATATTCCTGAATTTGAAATTGTTAAAAAAGATATAGAGAATTTTAAACAGCATACTAATGACGAACAAAGACCTCAAAATTGATAAAGTATTTTTAACATCAGTAATATTGTTGACAGTATTTGGCTTCATAGTTTTTTCTTCTGCGTCTCTAGGTCTATTAGCAAGAGATGGTGCAAGTTTCAATCTTGTCGCAACCAAGCAATTGATTGGATTAGTCCTTGGATGTGTGGCTTTTTATATAATGTCTAGAGTTCCGTATAAAAATCTGAGAAAATATTCTTTTTATATTTTTATTGCTGCGCTAGTTATAAACTTGTTATTGTTTATTCCTTTTTTTACTGTAAGTCATGGTGGCGCCTCAAGATGGATAGATCTAGGGTTTATAACATTTCAGCCGTCCGAGTTTTTGAAAATTGCTTTTATAATTTATTTTGCTGCTTGGCTTTCTGGTATAAAAGAAAAAGTTCAAACTTTCAAATTCGGTATACTTCCATATTTTATTATTCTCGCAATTCTTGGCATGCTTTTATTGGGACAATCAGATACTGACACTTTGGTTGTTATCGCGGGGACAGGAATTATTATGCTCTTTGCAGCCGGGGGGAAAGTTAAAGACATTATAATTGTTGGGCTAGTTTTGCTGTGTCTCGTGGGGGCAGTTGTTGTTGTTAGGCCGTATGCAAGGCAAAGAATTATGACTTTCTTTAATCAATCAGGTAATTCGCAAGGGTCAGGATATCAGATTCAACAGTCTCTAATCGCTATCGGCTCTGGAGGATTTTATGGAAGAGGCTTTGGTCAAAGTATTCAAAAATTTAATTATCTTCCTGAGCCTATTGGAGACTCAATTTTCGCAGTTGAGTCTGAAGAGTTTGGTTTTATCGGAAGTGTTGGACTTATTTTACTTTTTCTTTTCTTTTTATTTAAATCAATTAAAATTTCTCTACGAGCTGAGGATACTTTTGGTAGACTAATGGTGCTTGGAATTGCTATACTTGTAATTGTCGAGTCATTTATGAATATTTCTTCGATGCTCGGTCTCATTCCTCTTTCTGGTATGCCACTTTTGTTTGTGAGTCATGGAGGGACAGCGCTCATAATCACGCTTGGAGCCGTGGGAATTATTGCAAACGTTTCGAAACATCAAAAACAATTAAATTAATATGAAAATACTTTTTACAGGAGGAGCAACAGGAGGACATTTTTATCCAATAATCGCTGTTGCGCAAGCACTTTATGACAGAGCCAAAGAAAGAAAGATTCTTCCACCAAGATTGTATTTTATGGCACCTAGTCAATACAATCCAAGAGCGCTTTTTGATAATGATATTGAATTTATTCAGATTCCAGCAGGGAAAGTCAGGAGATATTTTTCTATATTAAATTATACGGATGTATTTAAGACAGTGTACGGAATTTTTTTGGCGACGATAAACATGTACAGGATATATCCAGATGTCGTGTTTGGTAAGGGCGGATATGGTAGTTTTCCTGCACTTTTTGCGGCCAGATTGCTTAGAATTCCAGTCATTATCCATGAATCAGATAGTTCTCCTGGTAAAGTAAATGCATGGGCATCAAAATTTGCACAGAAAATTGCGATTTCATATCCAGAAGCTGTAAGTTTTTTTGATAAAGAAAAGGTTGCGTTTACAGGAAATCCAATTAGAAGAGAAATTATGCAACCATTAAGTAATGGTGCAAGAGAATTTTTAAATTTGGAAGAAATAACTCCTGTGATTGCAATATTTGGTGGATCTCAGGGTTCTCAAAATATTAACGATGCCATTATCGATGGAATAGGGGAATTAGTAAAAAAATATCAAGTCATTCACCAGACAGGTAGAAAAAATTTCGACATTGTAAAGGAAACAGCAAAAATTGTATTGAAGGATAATCCTTTTGCGTATCGCTATCATCCGTTCGATTATTTAAATGATTTGGCTATGAGAATGACTGCTGGATGTAGTGATATCATTATCTCAAGAGCGGGTTCTACAATTTTTGAAATTGCAGCTTGGGGAGTTCCTTCGATTATTATTCCTCTTCCAAAATTTGTTAGTCATGATCAAGAAAAAAATGCTTTTTCATATGCACACTCTGGAGCTTGTATAGTTATTGAACAGCAAAACCTGAATCCACACATACTAATCTCAGAGATTGACAGAATTATAAATAGTCAGTCTATTAAAGATAAGATGAAACAAGGAGCTAAGCAATTTAGCCATATTAACGCAGCGCAAAAGATTTCTGAAGTTATACTTGAAACTGCACTTTCGCATGAATAGTTGTGGTGATATAATATAGTGCATAGAAATAAAGTTCGATTTATTATAATTTATTAATTAATAGTATAAAAATATATATGGAACAAACAAGTGGAATCAAAACTTGGCAGTGGGTGGTAACAGTAATTGTTATTATTGTTTTAGTTATTCTTGGATACAATATGTTCAAGGGTCCTTCAAGTACTCCAACAATTGAGGAAGAACCAACAGCAACAAATTCGCCTTCAGCAACAAATAGTGCAAATCGCATAATGGTTGCAGACCAAGCTCCTGGAAATATTGTATACATCTCTTCTGTACAACTAGCCGCACCTGGCTTTGTAGTTATTCACAAGGATAATAATGGAACACCTGGTGATGTAATCGGATCAAAGTTTTTTGAGAAAGGAATATATCCAGGACAAATTACTCTAAGTTCTCCTACTCTTGATGGTGGTATATATTATGCAATGCTTCACTCTGATGATGGAGACAAGAAATTTGATATAAGAAAGGATCTCCCATTAAAGGATTCAGCTGGAAGTATTATCATGAAATTGTTCAGAGTTACAGTTACACCTACAGAATTAAAGGGTTAATTAGTAATTTAATATAAAAAACACATGGATGGAGAATAAACGCAGTAGCGCCCTAAGGGGCGCTTTTGTGTTATAATGTCGAAATATGGATAAAAAAATTATTACACGTTTTGCACCATCTCCAACCGGCCTTTTACATGCTGGAAACTATAGAACTGCGCTATTTTCATATATTTTTGCTTTACAGAATAAAGGCAAATTTGTTTTGAGAATAGAGGATACTGACAAGGTAAGATCAAAGAAGGAGTATGAAGATAATATTATAGAAAGTTTAAATTGGCTGGGAATTAAATATGATGATTTCTATCGACAA
>CAYXWP010000048.1:3476-5859 GCA_964468845.1 uncultured Candidatus Saccharibacteria bacterium
ATTAAAAAATTAATAGACTCTGGCCACGCATATTTATCAAAAGAAATTCCAAAGGAAGATGGACAAAGAGCCGAAGTGATTCGTTTTAGAAATCCAAACAAAAAAGTTAGTTTTACAGATTTGGTAAGAGGAAAAATAGAATTCGATACTACTGATTTGGGTGACTTTATTATCGCTAGAAGTATGGAGGAACCAGTCTTTCATCTTGTGGTTGTAGTTGATGATTTTGAAATGGGGATAACACATATCATCAGAGGGGAGGACCATATATCAAACACACCAAGACATATCCTTATACAGGAGGCTTTGGGCATTCCTACGCCCCTATATGCCCATATACCACTACTTTTGGCCCCTGATAGATCAAAGATGTCAAAGAGAAAAGGAGCCCTTCCTATAACGGATTATCGCGATAGGGGGTATCTTCCACAGGCGATAATTAACTACATGTCATTTCTCGGTTGGAACCCCGGGACAGATCAGGAGGTTATGACTTTTGAAGAAATTCTTGCCCAGTTTAATCTTGAAAAAGCACAGAAAGCTGGAGCGATTTTTAGTGAAGAAAAGCTGAATTGGTTCAACAAACAGTACATTGAAAAAATGACGCTCGATGAATTTGTCTTGGCTGCTAAAAATTTTCTTCCACAGGATATTGCGCCAAAGTTGCTGCCTTTGATCAAGGAGAAAATTAACAAATTTTCTGAAATTAAGGAGCTATTTGAAACTGAGCTTTCATTTATAAAACCATTGCCAAGTTATGCGAAGGAGTCATTAATGTGGAGGCAGGAAAAAGATTTAGTAAACACGAAAATATATTTGCAGACAATTGTTGATATTCTCTCAAAGCTTGTCGAGACAGAATTTACGAAAGAAAATATAAAAGCAGCACTTTGGCCTTTAGCGGAGGAGAAAGGCAAGGGTAATGTCTTATGGCCGATGCGTTTTGCACTTTCAGGAAAAGAGAAGTCTCCGGATCCATTTATTATTTCAGAAATTCTTGGCAAAGAAGAAACAGTTAAACGACTTACTTATGCCATTTCCAACATCTAGTTTAGTTAAATTTTTAATTGGTTTGATTGTGTTGTTGTATGCGATTTTTTCTATTGCACATGCTCAAACAGCCGATGAATTAAAGGGTAAAATTGATAATACAAATGATGCAATACAAAAACTAGAACAAGAAATTAAACAATATCAAAATGAAATTGAAGCAATTAGCAAAGAGAAGGATTCTCTAAGTAACACAATTAAATCTTTGGATATTTCAAAGAAAAAACTTGTTGCTGATACAAAAATTACCGAAAACAAAATTGCTTCAAAAAATTTGGAGATAAGAGAGCTTTCTCTGCAGATAGGTGACAAAAATGAGAGGATATCTGATAGTAGGAGAGTCATAACTCAATCCCTATATAACATTTCTCAAATGAATTCCGCGTCAGTTATAGAAACGCTTCTAAGTAAAAAATCTTTTTCCGAAGTGTGGAATGGAGCGGATCAATTGAATACTTTGCAGGGTAGTATGCAGGATGAAATTAAAGATCTTGCATATTTGAAGACAAATCTTGAGACGAATAAAAAACAAACAGAGAAGAAAAAGGCCGAACTTGTTTCTTTAACTAATGATTTAAAAAATCAAACAAAAATAATTGCCGAAACTGCCAAAGAAAAAAATTCTATTCTTGCTGAGACAAAAAACACAGAGGCAAACTACAAAAAATTATTAGCAACTAGAAAATTACAAAAAGAAGCTTATGAAAGGGAAGTTTTGGAATTTGAATCAGCTTTGAAATTGGTAATTGATCCTGATAGTATTCCGAGTTATGGCTCTGGAGTTTTGAAATGGCCATTGGACAAGATAAGAATAACTCAGTATTTTGGAAATACAGCTTTTGCTACAAAAAATCCACAAGCATACAGTGGCAAGGGACATAATGGAGTTGACTTTGGTATTCCAATCGGCACTCCAGTAAAGACCGCTTTAAGTGGAATAATTGCAGGTTCTGGGAATATGGACCTTGTGAATGGTGGAAGATGTCGTTCGTATGGTAAATGGATTATGGTAAAGCATTATAATGGTTTATCAACCTTGTATGGTCATCTATCATTAATAAACGTTACTAATGGTCAACAAGTTTCAACTGGTGAAGTGATCGGGTATAGTGGAAATACAGGATACTCAACTGGACCCCATTTACACTTCAGTGTATATGCAACCGAGGGTGTGCGAATTGCAAAAATGACAAATAGTATTAATTGTAAAAATGCAGTGATCCCTCTTGCAGATCTAAAGGCATACCTGAATCCATTGTCGTACTTGCCTTAACCATTCATCAAATCATTTATCAATGTATATCTAGGTGCTATAATGAAGAAATAATATAGA
>CAYXWP010000049.1:0-5796 GCA_964468845.1 uncultured Candidatus Saccharibacteria bacterium
GATAGCTCTAGGAGTAATCAAATTGTTGCTTATGGGAAGGACTGTTTCGACTCCAGAAGCTGCAGTCAAGTTGGATAGCCAGGAGAATGAGTAGATGGTGAAAGCCTAGAAATTACCATTCAGGTATTTCCCAGCAACACTCAAGGTAATGGATAACCCCGCAAATCGTGAAATACTACGATTATATCCACTTTTTCACGTTTATATTGACAAAATCGTGAAAATCACTATACTTAGACTATAAATATGGCAAAAACACCCGCAGTTTTTAATATGATAAATAAGCTCAGAGAAAGATACTATAAGGCCTCTATTGGAAAAGAGGCTCTGATTAAGCTTCTGAGTGAGGCGGAAATTGCAGATCAGGTATATAACTCTAACGCAATCGAGAATAGCACCTTGTCTCTTGAGGAAACTGAAAAAATCCTCCTCCAGATTGACTTGGACCGCTACATTTCTGAAAGAGAATTATTTGAGGCAAAAAATCTTGCTCGAGTTGTCTCCTATATCGATAAGAGAGCAAAAGAACAAGAGCTTGGTCCTCTCGTTATTTTGTCACTTCATAAAATGCTTATGTCGAACATTTGGGATGGGATCGCTGGAAGGTTCCGCATGGGTGATGAGCGTGTTCGTGTCGGCAGTCATATTGCTCCACCGGCACAAGAAATTGATTCAAGTATTCAAAAGATGCTTTCAGAGTACAGTGCAACAAGCTATGAAAGTATAATAAAACGTATTGCTCGATTGCACCTCGCTTTTGAGTACCTTCACCCATTCAATGATGGAAATGGGCGTATTGGGCGTGTCATAAATAACTATCAGTTGATACGCGAAGGATTTGTGCCTATAAATATCAAATTTATTGATAGAAAGAAATATTACGATGCTTTTAAGGAGTTTGATGAAAAAGGCGCGACTGCGATCATGGAAGAGATTGTTGCTAAGGCACTTACTAACAGTTATCACAAAAGACTAGCTTACCTAGAGGGAAAGAAAATTGTCACTCTTTCTGATTATGCAAAGAAGAACAAGATATCTCATTCTAACTTGATTAATAAGGCGGGTCGTCAAACCATTGAAGCCTTTTTAGAAAAGGGTGTGTGGAAGATTGGGGAGGAATTTTTAAATGGTCCTAAGGAATAAAATAAATTATATGAAAAAAAGCACTGAAAAAGTAATTCCAGCTATTGTTCTCAAGTACTATAAATTACCTAAGAAAAATGATTCTGTAATGCCGTTTTTTAAATGTGCTTGGTGTTTTGAATCAAGTAATAGAAGTGGTGGAGGTTTTTTTGATAATAGTGGCAAAGTTAATCAGATTTGTGAAAATTGTGCTGTTTCGCAATATAAACATGAAAATAATTTTAAAACTCTTACTGCTGCCAAAGCAAGACGAAGAAGAATATTTGATGTAGGTTATCTTTTTAATGAGACTGTCTTGGACGTATATATGAGTGAAAAAAATATAAAAGATTTTGAATTATGTTCGAATGCCGATGATATTTTTATAAAGGCATCTGAATTGTATAATGTTCTATTTTCTAAAGAGGATAAAATTAAACTTGAGGAGACTAATTTGCAAAAGGATATTGAAAGCGAAATTAATAAGAGATTAATATCCGTTGATTTTAATAAATTCTTTTTTGGCTTGTAAAAACGAAACTCTACAAAAGGTAATTCTGTCCAGTAAAAAAGGTGTATTGGACAAAATCGGTACTTTTTGTCCAGTACAGCGGACAAAATAGGGATTATTACTTCGGTCTATCACCCTTAATCAATCTTTCAAAAGCCTCAAGGTTACCCATAGCATCATGCACAGGATGATGATCGTGTTTTGTTAAACGTAATCTTTTCCAAGAAGATGCGTCTTTAAAATCTCCAATTAAGCCAGCATAAAAATCACCAATCCTGCGAGCGGAATATCCAAAAGGATTATTTCCAATGGTTCGGTGAAAGCTATCATTTATCCACTGCCAATCAAAAGCAGGATTATCACTGACAAATTTAGGCTTTTCTCCACCAGTAACCTCTTGTAACCAAGCATTGAATTTTTCAAATACTTCTTTTTCATCAAAGACTACACCAGTCTCAATTTTGAATTCAGGATTATCGGGGTTCGGTTTTCTTTCAATCAACACTCCATGAAAAGTGGCTTTTGAAGGATATGCGACAGCACCAAATTCAGTAAGCTTGCCCATACTGGGACACTTACCGTTTGCCTCGCAGTCAACGAAGATTAAATGTTTAAGATTATTTGCGTCCATACTTGCATTTTAACTCTTGTGGGGGAATATTAAAAGACTAGTGGAATAATGTTGACTTCTATTTAAATTCGATCAATGATCATTGCATGAAAAAAGAGACAAAAAAATTTCCAAAACATGCTTGCCAGTTTTGTGGTAGTGAGCGTAGGTTTGTGGAGACAATCATAGATGATGAATTCTATTGGGATGAAGATGATAAGATGTATCAGCCAAATGGATTTACTGAGATGTTTGAACATACCGGTAATAATCGATGTGCAGAATGTGAAAAGGAATGGACAGGGTTGTAACTTTTAATTTGTAGATAGCATATTAAAAGTTAATGGTTAATATTTTAATACGTTCAAAAGATTAGTGAATTCTAGCTGTTTTAGAGTACTTTTCACTATATATTGGCAAAAAGCAGTGAAAGTGAGCTTGTTTATGTATATTGCGTCAGACTACATAGCATAGCTAAATTTGGTTTAGGTGTTTTTGTTTTTTTCTGCTAAAATAGTATTAACTATTTTATATAAAATCATGTCGCATAATCAATTAGATAAAAAAGAAGCAATTCGATCTCTTGTGCATACAGCTGTTGAATCTTACGCGGCTGGTTTCCAAGCAAGGCACGAAGGAGAGTTAGATGATCCTGAGGGAACTTTAAATATGAAGATACATAACGTCTTCATTTCTGTTCTTGGTCCAGAAATACAATATTACACGGCACTTGTTCGGTCACTAGATAGTTCACTCGGTAATATGTTAGAGAAATTAGCGATAAGTATTGCCAGATTTTCTTACGAAGTTAAACAAAGCGTTGAAGGCCCACTAAGTCTTAAGCAAACACAGGATATTGCTGAATTGTTAGAAAAATATAAGAGACGTGAGATCACACCACCCACAGTTGATGATTATCAATTTCTGAGAGTTAAACCAGAAGATCAATCTCTTGTCACAAAAAGACATGATAGTGATTATTGTCTTGTTGACAAGGAAACTGGTGAGCAGTATTTAATTGAATTAAAGATTGGTGGAGATCTAGATAATAAAAAAGCTCGTTCAGAAAAAGAGGCTTTGTTGGAACAATTTGTAATCTTATCAAATACTCAGCCAAGAGAAGCAAAAATAAAGTTATTTTTTGCCACAGCTTATAACCGTTATGGAGAAGGTAAACCTTGGAAACAAGAAAGGGTTCGTCAATTCTTTGCAGATGAAGAGTTACTGATAGGTAAAGATTTCTGGGACTTTGTATGTAAATCTGATGATGGTTATAAAATTGTTCTCGATGCATATAAAGAAAAAGCTGGACTAATCAAGACTTCTTTGGATTCAATAAGGAAAACCTATTTAGGATAAATAAAATATGCAAACATTAATAAAATGGCCTGGCGGCAAATCAAGAGAATTTGAGTACATCAAAGACCTCATTCCTCCACATGAGAGATATATTGAGCCGTTTTTTGGTGGAGGTGCGGTATTTTTCCAAATACAACCAAGGAAATCAGTAATAAATGATATCAATTTAGATTTAACTAACTTTTATAAATTTATTAAGGGACAAGAAGATAAGGATGCTTTTAAGAAGGCTCTTTATGACTATGTTGATAATTGGGAAAAGATACCTAAATATATCAGCATCTTTGAAGATAAAATAACAAAATTATATTCTGATTTTAAGAATGATAAAATCTCAACGGGTGATTTGAAAAATATAGTAAATGAATATCTGTTATCTGAAGAAAAAAAATTCAACGATTTGTTTCATAAGGATTTTTGTTTGGATGATAAGAATTTATTAAAACAGGTAATTTCTAATCTAGTTTCAAAACTTATCCGAGTTAAAAAAATTGAGAAAGAGAGAGGAAAAATTGGTGATGGTGATTTATTGAAAAATATTGAGACAGCATTCAGAAGTGGTTTTTATATGCACTTTAGAGACGTTATGAATTATAATGGATCTAGGTTTAAAACATCATTAGCAAAAAAAGTTGCAAATTATTATTTTATAAGAGAATTTTGCTACGCTTCAATGTTTCGCTTTAATGTGGCTGGCCATTTCAATATTCCGTATGGAGGCATTGGTTACAACGATAAAGACTTTAGGAAAAAGGTTGATTATGCTTTGAGTAAAGAAGTTGAGGATGTTTTTAAAGGTGCAGAAATAGAAAATATAGATTTTGAAGTGATTTTTAAAAAATCAAAACTTACTTCTAAGGATTTTATTTTCCTAGACCCACCATACGATACTGATTTCAGTGATTATGAGAAGAATTCTTTTGATAAAAAAGACCAGGAAAGACTTGCAAATTGCTTATATAAAACTAAAGCTAGGTTTATTCTTATAATTAAAAATACTCCTTTTATTTCGAGCTTGTATAAGAACAAGCCAGGGATAAATGTCACATCATTCGAGAAGACGTATCTTTACAATGTAAAGGGACGAAATGATAGAGAGGTTGAGCACTTAATCATATATAATTTTAATGAAAAAATATGTCAACAAAATTATACATGGCAATTGTCTAGAAATATTGAAAGAGTTTCCTGATAATAGTTTCGATCTGATTTTTGCAGATCCACCATATTATCTACAGTTGCCTAAAGGAAAGAGATTAAAAAGAGCAGATGGCTCTGAAATTATTCCTGTTGATGATGCTTGGGACCAATTTGATGGCTATGAGGACTATGACAGCTTTACTACCGAATGGCTTAAAGAATGTCAGAGAGTTTTAAAACCCACTGGTACAATGTGGGTTATTGGGATGTATCATAATATATTTCGTGTAGGAAAAATTATGCAAGATTTAGGTCTGTGGTTTTTGAATGATGTTATTTGGGTAAAGATAGGCGCATTACCGAATTTAAATTGCCGCCGTTTTACAAATAATCACGAGACTTTGATATGGGCTGTTAAAGATAAAAAAGCTAAAGGGTATACATTCAACTACCAGCTTTTAAAAAAGATGAATGGTGATAAACAGATGAAAGATACTGATTGGATTTTTGGTCTTTGTCGAGGTAGTGAAAGACTGCGAGGTAAAGATGGTATAAAGTCACACCCCACCCAAAAGCCGTTAAAGCTTATTCAGCAAGTCATGCTGACTGCAAGTAAAAAGGGAGATTTGATCCTAGATCCTTTCATGGGAAGTGGAACCACTGCCGTGGTTGCAAAGGCACTTGGGAGAAAATGGATAGGTATAGAAAAGGAAGAAAAATATGTAAAGATAGCAAATAAGAGAGTTGAAGATTTTGAGTTACCGACTAAGAATAAGAGTTAGTTTAATACTACCTGATAACTAAATATTTCTTCTTTATTTTTAGCTGATTAACTGCTAGGATAACTAGTAAATTAAGATAATGTATGGCCATATAAAATGAGTAAAAAGAACCGTGATGAAGAAAAAATAATAATGAGGCATATTCTTGAGCTAAGACTAAAGAAACGCCTTTTTTCATTTATGGATTTTCGTGGACGAATGGTTGAATTTATGACAAATGAGTTAGGTTCTAATCAAATAAAACTATTGAATAATGGTAGTCGATTTGATAT
>CAYXWP010000050.1:0-5701 GCA_964468845.1 uncultured Candidatus Saccharibacteria bacterium
CCGACAATTTGGATTTTCTTACCAAGCTTTTCTGTCATCATTTCATATCCAGCCCAATCATCTTCAGCTAAACCATCCTCAATTGAAACGATAGGGTATTTTGAACACCAGTCTGCATAGAAATTAACCATTTCTTCAGAAGATAATGTCTTGTTTTCACATGCTAAATGATATCTACCATCTTTGTATAGCTCTGTGGCTGCGACATCAAGAGCAATAAATACATCTTTACCAGCCTTGTATCCTGCCTTTTCAATTGCTTCAAGAATAATTTTGATAGCATCTTCATTTGATGCCAGAGAAGGGGCAAAACCACCTTCATCTCCGACGGTTGTAGAAAAACCCTTATCATGCAAAAGCTTTTTTAATGTGTGAAATATTTCAGCACCACATCTCAAAGCTTCTTTAAATGACTTTGCACCTGCAGGCATAATCATAAATTCTTGAAAATCAGTAGATTTTTCAGCATGCTTACCTCCATTTAGAATGTTCATCATCGGAACAGGGAGTTGTACTGTGTTTTTTGTTTTTGCTATTTTTGCAAAATATTTATATAGTGAAGTTTTTTGACTCTGTGCTGTGGCTCTTGCAAAGGCCATTGAAACTCCAAGAATTGCATTTGCACCGAGGCGTCCCTTGTTTGCTGTACCATCAAGATCAATCATTTTCTTATCAATTCCTCTCTGATCAAATTCTTTATTCACCAAAGCCTTTAAGATAACAGTATTAACATTCTTTACTGCCTTTGCCACTCCTTTGCCATTGTACCTGTTATCACCGTCTCGTAGCTCAACTGCCTCATGACTTCCAGTAGATGCGCCAGATGGAACTGCAGCGCGTCCAAATGAGCCGTCCTTAAGCCTTACATCAACCTCTACTGTTGGATTACCTCTTGAATCTAGAATTTCTCGTGCAACTATTTTTGAAATTTTTGACATGTTGTTTCTTGGGAATTTCTCCTCTAATTATTAATTAATTTTTAATGGCCTCTATTATAGCAAATATTGGTATTTCTTTCCTAATTCTATCTTCTGCATTGGCTCTTGGTCCCGGATTGCTCTTTTTATGTGATATCCATTCTTCAAATCTTCCAACAAGGAATCCTGCTTTGTTTAGTCCCTTAAAATATGTTTGTAATGGTCTGTGGAATGAAATTGTAAATCTTTTATCATGTGCTTGCATTGCCCCTGGGTTCATTTCAATTCTTTCTTTTATATCTGACATGTATGAATCAATTCTTCTGTACTGAGTCCTAGCTGAATCATCCCATTGCCAGCTTGAGTTTTTTGGAATTCTAAAAGCAGGGTGGTTTAAAACTATATAAAATTTACCTTTGGGTTTAAGTGCTCTATATGCTTCGCGAATCGTTCCATTAAAATTTTCAATATTTTGTAAAGCTAAAATGATAATAGCCTTATCAACTGAATTATCTTGACAAAATATAAGACTGTCAGCCGATGCTACATGGAATTCTGTTGTCTTTGGAGAATTTGTCTTTGCAATATTTATGAGTTCTTTTGCTATATCTGATCCGATAACCTTTGCCCCTTTTTCTGCAATTGCTCTAGAGAAAAAACCTTGACCACATGCAATGTCGAGAATAGTGTCAGTTTTTTGCGGATCTAAAAGTCTAAGCAGATTTGGAAGTATTACTTCTTTTTGATACGTACCGTCCTTTTTTTCTAATAGCTCATCATACCAGCCAGCAACCTTACCCCAGGATGTATCTTTGTCGTTCATTGTATTAATTCTTAATTATTTTTCTTGCTTCAGCTATTGCTTCTTTCTCCTCTCCCGAAAGTTCAAACTCCGAAGTTCCATTTTTGATAGGTTTTGAGTATACACTTACATGCTCTCTAGAGTAAAGGCTAGATATTACAACGCCATTATTGTCTTCATTTAGAAATGCTGTTGCAAAACTTTGATTTCCACCTGAGCCATTGCCCTTGAAGGGATTAAAACGAACTGTTTGTACTGCTTGCACACTTTTTTTCATCCTTTTTTCGACAGTCGTAAGGTATTTTTCAAGATCTTCACGAAATTTTTCGAGCTCCTTTATCGACATATCCATATTTGTAATTGATTCATCAAGATTTTTAGATGAAGCGCCGATAAGGAATTTCTTTAATTTGTTATTTAAATGAACGATAAAACCGATAAGCACAAGTACCACGACGATTAATAAAATAAATGAAATTGTAGTAGTGTCGATGGGTAGATTCATGGACAGATTATATCACAAGAGTACTAATTATTTAATAAATTTAACAACGGGGAAATATTTATAAATAAAAACAGCCGAACCCTGGGGGCTCGGCTGGGTGAATGATCCAAAACCTAGAACTTGTAACTGAATCCTCCAAATATCACGGCGTCGGGATCGCGACTGTCGTGGGTAGAGATGGGGATGTAGAAGTTGACTTGCTGGGCGATAAGGGTCAGGTTTTTCGTGATTGCCCAGTCGAGCTCAATGCTCCCTTTGGCTAGGAAACCTTTGCCCATTCCGAACCCGCCATCGTCGTATGTCATCGCGACTGAGGACGAGGCGCTAAGCATCTTCCAAATGTTTAATTGCTTTGAGACGCCAAGACTGTAGAGGTTTCCGCCTTCGAACGCAGTGCCTGGCATGGTGGTGTAGTTTTCCCAACATGCAAAGACCGTTACTGGTTTGAAGGCTTTGCAAACCTTGATGTGGCTGTACAGGATGTCGCCTACAGACTCGGTGAAGGCCATTGGCTCATCGAAGTAAGTCACTCCGATGTCAAAGCTAAAACCTTTCCCAAGGCTTCGCCCATATCCAACGCCGTAATCAACTTCGTCACCAAGACTCTTTCCCCAAGATCCTTCAAAACTCTTGGAGTTCCAGACATCGGCGTAGAGGCCGTTCTGGAAGGAGACGAACAAGTCACTTTGTACCACTGGTTTGTCGTACAACATGCCCCCACTACTGAAAGCGAGGTACTTGCTGGCGACTACCGATCGGAAGGTGAACGAGGGGGTCCAACCACTTGTTGTGTTTGTTTGTGCGAATGAGTTGATGCCAAGAACAAACAAAAGAAGGGCAGAAACCGTAATTGCAGTCTTTTTCATGTAAAGGGTCTTTCCGTGATTGTTTTCCAACACTCCTTGGTATTCAGGGAGTTACCATATTATAGTAGCACATTATAACACTCCAGTCAAGTATTTTTATACCTTCTTTTCCTATATATTCATACTATAATTAATATAATCAATGAAAAGAATTTACTTAGATTACGCCTCATTAACTCCTATAGATAAAGGCGTAATGAAAGAAATGAGGAAATATTCAACTGAGGAATATACAAATCCCTCGTCTCTTTACCTTTCGGCTGTAAATTCAAAAAAAGCTATAGTGGATGCAAAAAATAGAATAGCGAAGGTGTTACATGCGCATTCTGATGAGATTATATTTACCTCTGGTGGTACAGAATCAAATGCTTTGGTTTTAAATAATAAAATAAATAAAAATATAATTATTAGTTCTATTGAACACTCATCAATAATCAATCATATTGAGGCATTACATATTCCAGTTAACAAAGATGGAATTATAGATTTAGAATTTTTAAAAAAATCGATAACAGCAGAGACAACTCTTGTTTCTGTTATGCTTGTTAATAATGAAATTGGAACTATTGAGCCGATTCACGAAATTGCCAAAATTGTCAGAGATGCAAGAAAGAATTTTGGTGGAAAATTTCCGCTATTACACACAGATGCTTGCCAAGCAGTAGAGCATTTGCCAATTTATGTTGAAAAAATTGGAGTAGATTTGATTTCACTTGATGGACACAAAATTTATGGACCTAGAGGTGTAGGTATGCTCTATGTAAAAAGAGGAAGCATGGAAATAGAGCGAGCCGGTACAGACAATGTTCCTGGGATAATGGGTTTTGCCTATGCATTGGAACTTGCAGAAAAAAGAAGAGAAGAGGAAACAAAAAGAATTGGATTGCTCAAAAACTATTTTATAAGTGAATTACTTAAATTAAAACCCGACATAAAAGTAAATGGTAACTTAGAAAAATCTAGTCCTCATATATTAAATATCTCAATCCCAGACATCGACAATGAATTTTTCGTTCTGCAATTAGATGCAAAGGGGGTTGAGTGCTCCACAAAAAGTGCCTGCTTAAGGGATTCTGATGAGTCGTACGTATTAAAGGAGATTGGGGCTAATTCGAAAAATTCTGTGCGCTTTTCGTTCGGTAGAAATACTACAAAAGGGGATTTGAAGAAGGTTTTAGGTATCATTGACGTTTTGCTGGTTAAGTAGTAATGTTTTCTTGAATTCGGAATCGTATTCCGACATTGATGTTATCGGAGACCTAGCAAGGGGTTTCTGATTTTAAACAAAATCTTGCAGATTTCAAAGGAGGACAATATGGTCAGAGTAAAGGTCACTAGACTTAGAACTGATGGAGACTGCCCAAGTATTGATCGATTCGTTCTTTCTGTAGGCGATGCCAATAACCAACACGTGAATGTGTGTATGGCAATGAACGCTAGGGTTATACAGGCGCATCAGACCAGAATAATTCTATGGCTCGATCTAACGGCCCATCAGGAAACCACGGATATTACTGGACCTGCAGATGAGATGGATCAATTGCTCCATGAGATCCGAGAATGGATGAGCGCCTGACTTTTCAGGGGCACAGTTTGTAGAGACCAGGTGCAGGGCACATCCCCACTTGGTTTTTTTAATAAATTTCATCAGTCAAAATGATCTTTATGCAAATTTAGGCAAATTTTGACAAATATTAAACAAATTTCAGGTAAATTTTATACGAGGCTCATATATTTTTTTATGAAAGCATATCTAGACAAAACCACAAAATAGCTTATAATATAGGCCTAATAGCTTGTAATTTAAATACCTATCCTTAAATATGCCCCCATTAACCAACTTTACAACTAAAGCCAAGGAAGCCCTTAGACGCTCGCATGAATTGGTTATCGAAAGAGGAATGAATCACGTGAATCCTCTGCATCTTATGTGCGCCCTAATTCTTCAAGAAGAAAGTATGGTTGCTTCTATTCTCGATAGGCTTGAAATTGATACTATGCTTCTTACTGATTTGATTTTGGAGCAAATAGAAACACCTGATGCTGGAAAGACCCTGTCTCCTTCATATCAGATTTACATTACTCCTGAACTTGGAACTGTCCTTGAAAATGCAGGAAAGATTACTGCAAGCTTAAAAGATGAATTTATTTCAACAGAACATCTTTTTGTCGCACTTTTTGATTCTCCAGGACCAGCAAAAGATATTTTGCTTCGTTTCAAAATTGAGCGTGCAAGCGTCCTAAAGATTATTGAAGAATTTAAAACTTCAAATTTTGTTGTAGAAAACAAACCAAAGCAATTCCGTACGCTTTCAAAGTATGCTAGAAGTCTTACAAAATTAGCAAAGGAGAACAAGCTGGATCCGGTTATAGGAAGGGATAACGAAATCCTTCGCGTAATACAAATTCTTTCAAGAAGAACAAAAAATAACCCTATTTTGATTGGTGAAGCTGGGGTTGGTAAAACTGCTATCGTTGAAGGGCTTGCAATACGTATGGCACAAGGTGATATCCCTGAGTCATTAAAGGACAAGGAGCTAGTCTCACTTGATCTCGGCTCGCTTATCGCAGGAACAAAATATCGTGGAGAATTTGAAGAAAGATTAAAAAA
>CAYXWP010000051.1:0-5280 GCA_964468845.1 uncultured Candidatus Saccharibacteria bacterium
CGGTACCGAGAATTTACAAGCAGCAGTACAATATTTGAAAAATAAGGGGGCAAATAAGATCGCATCATTAGGTTGGTGCTTTGGTGGAGGGCAATCTCTTTCTTTAGCATTAAGTGGAACTCCGCTCGATGCGACAGTGATATATTATGGCAGACTTGCAACTACCACAAAAGAACTTTCTGTAATAAAGTGGCCGGTACTTGGAATTTTTGCAGGCAATGACCAGGTAATCTCTACAAGTTCAGTGGAACAATTCAAAAATGCTCTAGATATTTTAAAAACAAAAAATGAAATATATATTTACCCAGGTGTGGGACATGCATTTGCAAACCCATCGGGAATGAATTATGCACCAAATGAAACAAGGGATGCTTGGACAAAGACCTTAAATTTCTTAAAAGCAAATTTATAAACGAAGTCCCCGAGACCGCTGTGATGCGATGATCGGGGACTTGGGCTGGCTAGTTGTCGTCTTGTGGACAACTCCTAGCTATCCATGTGGAGGGGTAGTGTGCGGTTTTTGGTAACCTCGCTCTCCGTGCTCTGAGCGCCCTACGACGGGTCGCATTTTGCACGACTGGCTCGCGAACCTGTTCGTCGGATTTGGTTTGCTCAGATTGTCCAGTAAACAGCTCCGTCGACGCTAGGGTTGCAAGAGTCCCACCATCTCCACTCTCTATTGAGGCTCGCAGTAATGCGAAGCCTTTTACGACGTTCTCGTGAGTCATATGTTTGTTTTTGACTCCTTTCATGTATAATAATACACCATTTTGCATGAAATGTCAATAGCTCCAAAATCCCATAAACTGTGGATAAATATGGTAGTATATCTTCATGGTAAATCCTTTTGATAAAACCTTCTTTAGATTCGTTCTAGGCTTTGTTGTCATTCTTTGTTTTAGCCTTGCTGTATTGATTGTCACGAATTGGAGAGCAGCCTCAATAAGCGAAAAAGAACTTACTGCTACGAAAAATATTGTTGAAATTGAAAAAGCAAATTAGTACTTATTCCATTTGTATATATTTGTATACTTTATTTACTCATAAAAATTTTATAAAAATAGCCAACAAAAATACCGTTAAATTTTGAGCGGCTTTTTCTTTTTAATTTTTTGTGTTGCAATGCTGTTTTTTGCGATTTTCTTTAGAACTTCTTAATAACTTTTTTGTAATATATTTTTATTATAAATATTAATAATAAAATTATATGAAAAAAACCTTATTACACCTGAACTTTTTGTCTGCTTTGTCCTTGTCATTATTATTTTCTATTTTTGCTTTTACAATACCTATTTATGTGAACGCAGAAACCCATATTATAAACCAAGATGTACAACATGGTGGATACTGGGTAAAGGAAAATAGCCCATATATATTGGATGAGAATATCTATATTTCTGGTGGGAATATGCTGACAATAAATAGTGGAGTCGTGGTTATTTCCGCATCTACCACAAGCAGCAATCCCACTCCAAATTCCTTAACTTTTGATGGTGCTGATCTGTCAATAAATGGAACAGAAAATGACCCGGTAAATATGATTGGCCTACAAACTATATATTTTGTACATAGTAATTCAAATATAACAAATGCTGTACTTGGTAATACAGGATTGAATTTAGGGCAAAGTACTAGCACGATAACAAAATCAATAATTAAAAATGCCGAGGCAGGTGTTTTTGCTAGAGGTAGTAATGTGGAAATTAGTAAAAGTAAAATCCTAAATAATTCGAGAGGAATTGGTTCCTACAAGTATTTTAAGGGTCCTTTTCTTGTTCAGAATGATTATAATATGGATGGATATGGATATGGATATGGATATGGAGTTGGAGGTATTGGCAATGCTCTCGAAGGTGTCGCTAGTATGATACTTGATCCAGAACAGAATGTAATTTCCATCACAGATTCCAGTATTGTTGGAAATACTCAGTATGGAATAATTAATCAAGCGGTAAACCCTATTTTTGCGGAAAATAATTGGTGGGGAAATGCTAATGGGCCAACGACTGAAACTATTGTGGCGGGTGACACAGTTTCTGGACCAATAAGCGTTACCCCTTGGAAGGACAAAGATCCAGAAGAAGTAGTTTGTTGCTCGAATGTACTATTTCTCCCAGGCATAGAGGCGAGTAGATTGTATAAAGATGTCCGTAAATATTTTGGAACAAGTACGGATCAGTTATGGGAGCCATTCGGTAACACTGATGTAAAGAAATTATTATTGGATAATAACGGGAAAAGTCTAGATGATTCAATTTATACATCAGACATTCTTGATTCAGCATTTAATGTAAAAAATATTTATGAGAGTTTTGTCGCCATGATGAATGGCGTGGTTGCGGATGGCGTAATTAATTCGTGGTTACCATTTCCCTATGATTGGAGAATGAGTATCGAGGATGTAGTTTATGGTATGACAAAATTATCTACCACCTCTGTGTCGCTTATTGATTCAATAGAAAAGCTATCAAAGAATTCGAAAACAGGAAAAGTTGTTGTAGTAGCCCACAGTAATGGAGGCCTGATTGCAAAAATGTTAGTGAAAGCGTTAGAAGAAAAAGGTGAAGCTGGGATAGTTGAAAAAATAGTTTATGTTGCTGTTCCAGAACTCGGTACACCAAAAGCTATTCTCAGTATGCTTCATGGATATGACCAATCGATTGGTAAAGGATTTCTTGTCTCTGAGAAAAACGCTAGAATTTTTTCTCAAAACATGGCTAGTGCTTATGGACTTTTGCCCTCTCGGAAATTTTTCGAAATGAATCCAATAAAAATGGTTTCAGATTATTTCTCAAGTAGCACGGGTCTCTTCGCTTCAACTTACGATACTGTAAAAAACTTTCTTCTAAACAATTCATTCTCAAAGAAAACATCAAGTGATACAAATGTTCCACTATTGCTTAATCCAGCAATGGTTGATAACGCTGAGAAAATTCATTTAGCATTAGATTCCTTTAAACCAGCAAGTACCACAAAAACACTTGCGCTTATCGGCTGGGGGCTACCAACTGCCGAAGGAATTACTTACAAAAAAGATGAGCACTGCAGTAATAACAACAATGATAATTGCGGAATTTCATATATTCCAGATCTAACAAACAGTGGCGATGGAACTGTTCTTTCGAAAAGTAATTCATACATGTCCGATATGCACTTATTCTTTAATTTGAAGGAATTAGATAAGGACACAAAAGAGGAAATAAATCATGCAAACATTCTTGAATCTTCTGAGTCATTGAATTTGATAAAAAAACAAATTTCAAATTCTGATGAGAAGAACTACGGCAAATATATTACTACCGCTGAACCTGTAGATAGCGATCGCTGGCTGACAATTAAAATATTTTCACCAGTAGACATTGATATTTATGATAAGGATGGCAATCATACTGGACTATTAGAAAACTATGACCCAAAGAAAAATTTCGATAAATTTGAGAGTGAAATTCCTCTCAGCTATTATCTCGAATATTCAGATGTGAAATTAGTAAGGTTGTTGTACGGTGAGGATTATCAAATTGTACTAAAGGGAAATGATTCTGGTTCGTTTGTGGTTAAGGCTGAAGTTGAACAATTTGATGAGGTAATCGCATCGACAACTTTTGGGGAGATGCCAGTTACTCCATTTATGAATGCTGAAATGATCATCCCAACCTCCACGGATATTTTTGCAACATCATCACTTATGAATATTGATGTGGATGGTGATGGGGTTATTGATCTTGTAAATCACTCGGATGAATTTTTAGACAGGGCGACTTATCTAGAATTTATTAGAAAAACCATCATTGCAATGAAGCTAATTCCTATGGAAGAACAGAAATGGTTGAGACGAATTGATAAAATATCAAGGGAGAATGGTCACGAATATCCCGAGAAAATTGAAAAAATTATTAAGAAATTATCAAGATACAAGTTCAAGAGAGAGGATTTAAAAGATGAATTAAAAAGTAAGTTAAATAGCGAATTGAGTAGTGAGCTAAATAGCAAACAAAGAAAGGAAATTCTCAAGGTTTTTAAAGAGATGCTCGATAGGCTGGATGGATTTGATAAGCAGGGGGAACAAGCTCGATAAACTTGAAGTAAAGGAATAAGTATGTTAGCGTAGTAGGTATAAGGCCAGAGACAGAAGGCAAAGGGAGATAAAACCCTATAAGACCTTCCAAGGTACTTTCCATTCATTTGAGTGGACCTACTCTACGCCCTTATTTCAAAGGTCGTTTTATTATCAAAAATTTTACTTAGAACCAACAAAAAAATGGCTCGAACAAAAGTAGAGAAGAAAGAGATTCTTGAAAAATTAGAGAAGATTGTAAAAGATGCAAAATCTTTGGTCTTCGTTAATTTTCACGGATTGAATGTAGGTGATACTACAAATGTACGTCGCAAATTGAAGAGTGAAAATGTAGGATTCTTTGTTTCAAAGAAATCTCTTACACGAAAAGCTCTAGACGGTAAGAAAATTGAAGGTATTTTTCCTGAACTTACTGGTGAGGTTGGATTGGCATATGGTGTTGATCTAATTGCTCCAGCTCGTGAGATTCATGAGTTCCAGAAAAAGCATAAGGGAAGTATTTCAATTCTTGGAGGTGTTTTTGAAGGCAAGTTTATGTCAAAGGAAGAGATGATTGGCATTGCCATGATTCCTTCACAGAAAACTCTTCATGCAATGTTTGTAAATGTTATTAACTCTCCTATTCAGGGATTTGTTATGGCACTTGATCAAATTGCAAAGAAGAAGGCATAAGGAAAAAAGCAAATAGAAATTATAATCATTAAATATTATTAAATTAATTAAAAAATAAAATGGAACCAACAGTAGTAGAAATTCCAGCAAAGTTTAAGTCAATTGTTGAATCAATTGAAAAGATGTCAGTATTAGACTTGAATGAGCTTGTAAAACTTTTAGAAAATAAGTTCGGAGTATCAGCAGCTGCAGTAGCAGTCGCAGCTCCAGCAGCCGCAGCCGCAACAGAAGAAAAGAGTACAGTTGCTCTACACCTAGCATCAGCAGGAGAGCAAAAGATTGCAGTTATCAAGGTTGTTAAGGAAGCGCTTGCTCTAGGATTGAAGGAAGCTAAGGATCTAGTAGACGGAGCTCCAATCTTGGTTAAGGATGCAATGAAGAAGGAAGATGCAGACGCACTTAAGAAGAAAATCGAAGAGGCAGGAGGAAAGGTAGAATATAAATAAATTTGAGCAATCAAACAAGAAGCCACCCTAAAGGGTGGTTTTTTGCTTGCAGGAAACCCCGCACGAGCCGACCGTCGTTAGACTAGT
>CAYXWP010000052.1:0-5173 GCA_964468845.1 uncultured Candidatus Saccharibacteria bacterium
TGTATGGCTCACTCGTCGGAACCAATCCTTGATCAAAAAGGAATTTATGCCAAAAACGAGAATATAGTAAGTGTAATGTCGTATGCTCCATTCCACCGTTGTACCAATCTACTTGATTCCAATATTTTAAATTTTTCTCGCTCGCAAACTCCTTTTTATTTTTTGGATCCATGTATCGCAAATAATACCAACTTGAGCCAGCCCAGTTTGGCATTGTATCTGTTTCCCTTTTGCTTTACCTTTGCATTTTGGACACTTTGTATTTACCCATTTGTCTATTGAAGCAAGTGGACTCTCACCTGTTTGTGTTGGTGCATAGTTTTTGACTTTTGGAAGTTTTATCGGCAATTCTTTTTCTGGCACAGCAACTATTCCACATTTTTCACAATGAACAACGGGGATTGGCTCACCCCAATATCTTTGGCGAGAGAATACCCAGTCGCGAAGTTTGAACTTTGTAACCCATTGTCCTCCAGCAAATTCAGTAATTTCTTTTTTAATTGAATCGGAGTTTTTGTTATTAAATTTGTCCGAGTTAGCGAGAATTCCATTTCCTTCATAACAAGTTTTTTTATTATAAAAATCCCAAGCAAGTCTTATATCTTCTCTGTTGATTGCTTCAGTTACTTCTTTTGGTGAAAGCCAAACAACATCATGCAATGCTCTTTCTTCTTCAGTTGTTTCAATCTTGTCTGCATTAGCAAGTTCAAAATATGCAATTTCAAAATGCGCGAAACGGTTTACATTTTTTACTTCATGAAAGAATTTTGAATGAACTTTTGCGATATTTCGCACAAATTTTGCACTTTTATATCCTGTTTCTTCCTCTATTTCTCTCACCCCAGCAGATTCGGGGGTTTCTTCACCTTCAAGTCCACCCACAACAAAGCCCTTCCAGCCATTTTTCTTGTAAAATGACATTAAATATTTATCTTCAGACCAATGCTTAATTATACAAACAACAGCCCTTCTTTCTACGAATGGTAATTCATTTTTAACTGAATCTAATCCTTCTTCATGAATTACTAATGGTTCAATCACGTTTACGACTCCCAAATTATATTTTTTTGCAAACTGGTAATCCCTCTCATCATGTGCAGGCACTGCCATCACTGCTCCTGTCCCGTAGTCTGCCAATACATAATCAGCAATATAAATAGGCACTTCCTCCTTGTTTACAGGATTAATTGCTTTTACTCCTTTAATTTCCACACCAGTTTTTTCCATTTTAGCATCAGTTCTATCTATTTCACTTTTTTTCTTTGAATTTTCAATGTATTTCTGAATTTCTTCTTTATTCTGTGCAATTTGTGCTAATTCATTAACAAAACTATGTTCAGGTGCAAGCACAACATAAGTGACTCCATACAATGTGTCTGGTCGTGTAGTAAAAACTTTTATTTTTTCTGATTTTCCTGCAATAGCGAAATCAATTTCAGCTCCCTCACTTTTCCCAATCCAATTTCTTTGCTGAATTTTTATTTTTTCTAGGAAATCTGTTTCATCCAAATCCTTATCTAGTCTTTCAGCATATTTTGTTATTGCCATCATCCATTGTTCTTTTTCCTTTTTTTCAACTTTAGTTCCACAACGCTCACAACAACCATTTACAACTTCTTCATTCGCAAGGCCAGTTAAATCTTTTGGACACCAGTTAATTGTCATCTTTTTCTTATATGCCAAACCTTTTTTCAAAAATTGTAAGAAAATCCACTGCGTCCATTTATAGTATTTAGGATCTGTAGTATCAATTTCTCTTGACCAGTCAAAAGAAAAACCCAGTGCTTTTAATTGCTTTCTAAAAATATCAGTATTTTGTTTTGTTATTATCGCAGGTTGTATACCTGTTTTAATAGCGTAATTTTCTGTTGGAAGCCCAAAAGCATCCCAACCGATAGGATAAAGTACGTTATATCCTTCTCTGCGTCGCTTACGACAAATAATATCCATCGCTGTGTTGCTTCTGATGTGTCCTACATGAAGTCCAGATCCAGAGGGATATGGGAATTCTATTAGTGCGTAAAATTTCTTTTTCTTTGCGTCTTCTTTAACCTTGTTAACTTTCTTTGATTCCCAAACCTTTTGCCACTTTTTCTCTATTTTTGTATGGTCGTAATGATTCATAAGTGAATATTATCATACAATAGAATTGAAGGATTTGGAAGTTAGTAGATTTGACCACAACAATCTTCTCAATTATAGTATAAAAGGAAGACGCCTCATGATGCAGGCCTTTTTGCAGAACAAAGACATGAAGTGTCATGACTCCTGTCGGCCCGCAGTTTCGGCCAAGGTTGGCAAGTGCCAAGTGTCACTTTGTGGCTGCAAACCCCGCTCCAATGGACTAATTCTCCGGAGTGGGGCCACTTTTTTATACATTACTATTGACAACATAGATATTATCTGATATTACTAAGTCTAGTGAGTTACTATTACGTAGACGGTTCAACTGTGTGCAGAGTTTTGTTGGCTACCGCTGGATATTGTTTCCAGTGGCGCACGCAAAACACTGAATTGAATATGTTTTAGTGATTCTCTTGGGCCTAGTTGCAGCAATGCAACCGGGCTTTTTTTGAAGAAATTCTAAATTCCATTAGAACTCATCATCTTTTCTAAATAATCCCTGACCCTTTTCTGCTGCCTTTCAATACCATCTGGTCTATTAATAAATTCTCGAGGTGTCATTGTTAGCAATTCAGTTCCTTCGTCACCAAATTTAACATCAGATTTTGTAAATTTTAGTGGTTTTGTAACAAAAAAGAATGATATTTTCCCTGAATCATCATGACTTTGAAAAAGATTTGAATACTGAATGTCGTCTTTTTCAATATTTAGACCAACTTCCTCTTTAACTTCTCGCTTAAAAGTTTCAAATGGAGATTCATTGCACTCCCGACCACCGCCAATCATATCAATACAACCCGGTGATTTTTTCGTCTTCATGTCCCGTCGATATACCAGTATCTGATCGCCAAGAAACACCATTCCCTTTGCGCCATTGAAGTCAATTATTTTAAAAGTATCTTCGTGTATCATTTTATTACTCATAATATTTCCCGCTTAAGAATATATTGGCCAAAAATTTCCAATCAATATTCTCTGACTTTAAATTGCTGTCATTAAGGCATGCTGCAATTGATTCAATATAATTATCAATAGTCCAATTTTGCCAGTCATCTTTATTTTTTTTGAAGTCTTTTTGTAGCTCAATCAAGAAAGTAGTGAAATCATCTTGAGTTTTAATATTTTCTAGTTGATCGTATAGATTCATGGTTGTTTAATTTACCTAAATCCTAAACTCCATCACATCCCCATCCTTCACTATATATTCCTTTCCCTCCGTTCTCAAAAGCCCTTTCTCACGAGCATTTCCAAATGAACCTGCCTCTAGTAATTTATCCCACTCAATCACTTCTGCACGTATAAATTTATCTTTAAAGTCCCCATGAATTGCTGTTCCTGCTTCTGGCGCTGTCCAACCACGACCAATTGTCCAAGCTCGAGTCTCCTTTTCTCCAGTTGTAAAATATGTAATTAAGTTCAAAAGTTCATAACCTTTTTTTATAAGATCATTTATTCCATCATCTTTTGCTCCAAGACCTTCACGCAACTCCTTTTTGTCTTTATCATCAATATCTTTTAGTTCATGTTCAATCCCAGCGTCAACAATTACCCATTTTGCATTATTTTGATTAAAGTATTCAATCAAAGCTTTATATCTATCATTGTTAATTTCATCAAGATTTTTTCCTCCAGCCTTTTTATTTAAAACATACATAAAAGGTTTTGATGTAAGTAAATGCATAGATTTTACAAATGGTGCTTCGAATTCATCGGGAATAACTGTTGAGGCAAGCTTACCAGCATCAAGTGCTGTCTTTATCTTCGTCAAAAGCCCGCTTTCAAGAATCGCCTCTTTTTTATTCGCCTTTACTTCTTTATTTAAATTTGCAAGACGCTTTGTGACAGTCTGCATGTCGGCGAGAATAAGTTCAAGGTTAATTACCTCAATATCTTTTAGTGGATTGATTTTACCATCAACGTGAATGATATTGTCATCCTCAAAAATACGAACAACTTCCGCAATTGCATCAGTTTCTCGAATATTAGTAAGAAATTGATTACCAAGACCTTCGCCATCAGAAGCTCCTTTCACCAGTCCGGCAATATCTACGAATTCTACAACTGCAGGAACAATTTTTTGTGTTTTAGAAAAGTCAGAAAGTTTATATAGTCTTTCGTCTGGTACAGCTACAACACCTACTGAAGGATCAATTGTGGCGAAGGGATAATTAGCGACAAGCACACTCTTTTTAGTAAGAGCATTAAATAATGTGGACTTGCCTACATTGGGTAGGCCTACGATTCCGATGGATAATGACATCTGAGAAATTTAGCACGAAAAAGAATAAAACAAAAGGGATTGCTCCTGTGATTGCTCGAGGGTTTACTCGAGCTGTATTAACTTTTTATCTTATCCCCGTATCAACATTAAAATTGAGTCCAACAGTTTTTCTGGCTTCAATTACCACTTTCTTTTTCTCACTTATACCCATTGGTATTATTTGAGGCTCTCCACTATTCCTCACTCTTATTCTAGGGTTAATATTGTTTGTTAAAATCTGTACCCAGTATGTTCCAGGCCTCAGTCTGATTCCATAGCTTCCATCTGGATTTAACGCCTTGATTTTATTTACCTTTATTCCGTTGGCGCCGTAGATAACAACATTTCGTGACGTATACACTTCTTCTGATGCTGGGCATGTTTGTCCAGGCATTACAATACCACATAGTGGGCCTACAATTACTTTACCTTCGACATAGCCAAATTTCTTGTTTACACCTGCATTCGGATTTGTTTTTGCGGAAACTGATAGTGGTAAAGAAGATACAAATAGAGTGATAAGTAAAAGCACAGTGATTATTTTTGAGTATTTCATAAATTAAATTTAACATAAGGCTGATAAAAGGCAAGATGACGTAAATTTTAAGCTACTAAATTTTTAACCTTAAAATAAAAAATCGCTCACCTTTGCAGATGGCGAAATGTTTGTTGCCTTTAAGTGCAGAGCTCGCTTCATCCGATGTCTGGAAATACTCGGTTCAGACAATGATGCGTCCTATTCAGGAGTGCCGTCACAGCCCACATCCGCTCAAACTCTTTTTGATGCAG
>CAYXWP010000053.1:0-4792 GCA_964468845.1 uncultured Candidatus Saccharibacteria bacterium
CATTTATCATAATATCTAATCACGTGGCTTTCTACGATAGTTTTGTCTTCAGGCTTATACTTGGAGGCTTTACAAAGAAGCTGCCTTTGAGGTTTATGGCGGTTAATAGTTTCAGGACTTGGTATTTGAACTTACTTTCAAGATTTTTTATTACCGATATTATTTACATAATTTTCGGTGTTTTTGTCGTCGTAAGGGGAAGAGGCATAGATAGAAATCTAGAGGAGGCGGTAAGAATAATAAAAAATGGTGGTTCTGTGGTTATGTATCCTGAAGGAAGTATCATGTACGGAGGAGAAATAGAGAATTTTAAACTTGGAGCAGCGGTATTGGCAAAAAAGACAGGTGCACCAGTTATGCCGATTTCAATGAGAATGGATGGTAAAGGCATCAGAAGAGAGTATATAATAAATGTTGGTGAACAAATGGCTGTAGATACGAATCTTTCACCAGCGGAGATTACAACAGTCTTTTACGATAAAATTAAGCAATTGCACGAAAAGCGCTAGTCGGTGTTATAGAGGCACTAAAAAAGTGGGGAGGTCAGGTTAAGGATAGTTCCCAAGCCTATCCACAGGTCTTGTTGTATATAATATATTATATTGATAGAATACTATCATATAAGGTTTATTATTTAATAAAAAATATGAAAAAATTAATTGCACTTTCGCTTTCGCTAGCTCCATTATCAGCATTTGCACAGACAACAATCACAAACGTTGAAGGTATTTTCACAAAATTCACTACACTTGGTAATGCTTTTGTTACAATACTTATTTCACTATCAGTTATCTGGATTATTATAAATGTTTTCCGATATCTTATTGCAGGATCTGAGGAAGATAGAAAGAAGGGAGGTATGTCTATTCTTTACGGAGTAGTTGCGCTTTTCGTTATCCTTTCAATCTGGGGTCTAGTAGCAATATTGAAGACTTCATTTGGTACAGGACAAAACACAGCTCCAGTTCAGCAGTTCCCAGCGGTTATAAATCCTAATATCGCTCGTTAATAATCTCGCTAGTAACATAAATCACACACAATGGACTTTTTGTTCAAGGTTGCTCATGCTGCAAATACAGGTGCTGATGCGGTTATAAATACAATAATGCCCAAAATAGTTGCAAATATTGTACAACCGCTAGTAGCTTTGATATTTGCTTTAGCAACTTTGATATTCGTGTGGGGTATATTCGGATTTTTCATAAATGGTGAAGACTCTGATGCAAGAAAAACAGGACAAATGCATATCTTGTGGGGTATTGTCGGAATGGCAATAATGGTCTCGGTTTATGGAATAATAAGGTTTGTGGCAAGTACAGTAGGGCAGACTGCGCCTTTCTAGGGTTAAATACATACAAAATACATGCAAAAAGGGGTAAAATGTGCATCATCTTACTCTTTTTTGTTGTGAATCTGTGTTGTGCTGTCCCATCTCACTGGCCCTTGACTTATTCCAAATACTGGTTTAATATACGGAATAGACAGCTATTTTTTCACGATTTTGGTGTGCGAGCGCTTTAAAGAGGGTGCACTGTATGCATCGTCCGCGATTATGTAACCTCAGGGTTGGACAGGGTGCAGGAGGTTTTAGCTGCTGACTCGATCCTCCTGCATTAAAACATTTCGCGTAGCGATCGTACACCAGAAATTTCAATGCGCTTTGATTGCGGACTTGTCGGCAGGCCATATTCTCTCCTAGTGTGGTGGGGGAAAAACTTGGGTAGGACAAGAACAAAAGTCATGGCGCATTTTTTCTTTGCCTTTCTCATCATTTTTCATACACAAATAATTTTTTTAAACTTACATGTCATGATACGACTTATTTCTCTTATGAGCGAAGCGAATTAGAGAAATAGAAGTACTCTTGTGGTACGACCTAAATTTCTTGCGAGCAAAGCGAGCGTAGAAATTGGAAGTACTCTTGTGGTATAATCTACCCATGATCTATTTCGACAAAGTATCAAAGATATACCCAGACGAATCAGTAGCACTTGATCAGGTGAGTTTTGGAGTAGAACCAAATGAATTTATCACTATTGTTGGTCACTCTGGCGCAGGAAAGACTACACTTATAAAGATGCTTATCGCTGAGGATAGCCCTACAGAAGGAGCTGTTTTCTTTGAATCTGCGAATATTCACAAATTGAAGAAAAGCGAGATGAACAAGCTTCGCAGACGAATCGGAACTGTCTTTCAGGATTTTCGACTTATACCAAACAAAACGGCATACGAAAACATCGCCTTTGCAATGGAGGCGGCCGGACGTACAGATGCAGAAATCCATTCTGACGTGCCACATGTTCTAGAATTGGTTGATCTTGGTAAAAAAATATGGAGTTTCCCAAATGAACTTTCTGGAGGGGAGAAACAAAGAGTAGCCATTGCAAGGGCGATTGTAACTCAGCCTGATATCATTATTGCGGACGAGCCTACTGGAAATCTAGATCCTATAAACACTTTTGAAATTATAAAAATTCTGCAGAAAATTCATAAGATGGGAACTACTGTCTTGCTTACGACACACAATAGGGGTGTGGTTGACGAAGTTGGAGGAAGAGTTTTGACAATGGAAAAGGGAAAGATTGTTCGTGATGATAAAGGTGGGAAATACATTTTATAAAATACTCATGTCACACATGATATAATACATATAATCTTATATATTTATGATATTCACAAGTTTTAAAAGAATAACAAGAGCAGGTTTCGTAAACTTTTGGAGAAATGGTTTCTTGTCTTTTTCTGCGATTGTGGTTATCACTCTTTCGCTTACAGTATTTGGTGCACTTATATTCGGTAGTGCCTTCGGCCGAGCATTGCTCAAGGAAGTAAAGAATAAGGTTGATATAAATGTGTATTTTGTCCTAGATTCTCAGGAAACGGATATACTTGCGTTAAAAAAGACTATAGAAAATTTACCAGAGGTTGATAAGGTTGAATATATATCCAGAGAGCAGGCATTGAGCGATTTTAGGGATAAGTGGAAAGATAATTCATTGATTTTACAGGGGCTAGACGAGATTGGAGATAATCCATTCCCTGCAGTTATAAATATTAAGGCAAAGGAGCCGTCACAATATGCGGGTATAGCAAATTTTCTTGATAGCAAAAATTCCTTTTCAAAAGGTGGGGTAAGTATTATTGAGAAAGTAAATTATAATCAGAATAAATTAATTATTGATAGACTTGGACGAATAATTCCAGCAGTAGAGAAGACAGGCCTCATAATTGCTGTCATATTTATACTCGTCGCAATTATTATTACCTTTAACACCATTCGTCTAATTATTTTCACAGCAAGAGATGAAATATCAGTTATGAAATTGGTAGGAGCATCAAACATTTACATTAGAGGGCCATTTGTTATCTCAGGAATAATGTATGGTATTTTTTCTGGAGTATTAACCTTGGTTGTACTAGGTGCATTTGCATATTATAGCGATATAATTATTTTGAAATTTGCCGGAGTTCAGGGGGCACAGGATTTCTCGCTTTTGATCAATGTATTTTCGAGCTATTTCATCAGTAATTTCGGTCAGATTTTTGGAATAATTATCGGCTCGGGAGTTGTGCTTGGGGGTGTTTCAAGTTATTTGTCGGTGAAGAGGTATTTGAGGTTTTAAGAGGAGCAAGCCGAGGTTGGTTTTTATAATTGTTAAACAAATTTTGCAAAAAAATATAATCTGGTAGAATACACACATGAAAACAAATACCGCTCGGAAGGCAAAGGAAACAAAGAAGGTCGGAAAGAAATTAAAAAACCATAAGTATATTTTTGTCATCGGCGGAGTTATGTCTGGAGTCGGTAAAGGCATCGCCACCTCATCTATAGGAACCCTTTTACAAGCAAAGGGTTTTTCTGTGAATTTATTGAAGGTTGATCCATATTTGAATGTTGATGCGGGTACAATGAATCCTACCGAGCACGGAGAAGTGTTTGTTTTGAACTCTGGACTGGAGACAGATCAGGATATGGGTAATTATGAGAGATTCTTGAACAGAGATTTGACTGGGGACGACTACATTACTTCTGGAATGGTTTATAAACATGTTATAGAAGGCGAGCGAGCCCTTAAATATGGCGGTAAATGTGTAGAAGCTATTCCACATATTCGTGATGAAATTATTCATAGATTCCAACATTCAGCGCAAGTAAATAAGACAGATATAACAGTTGTGGAGATTGGTGGCACAGTCGGTGACTATCAAAACATTATGTTTATGGAAGCGGCGCGCGTGATGAAAGCACGCAAGCCCGAAGATATAATTTTTGTGATGGTGAGCTATATGCCAATACCTTCGAAGCTCGGTGAAATGAAATCAAAGCCGACTCAGAATGCTGTCCGACAACTTAACTCATATGGTATAAACGCGGATATTATCATTGCTAGAAGTGAAGTGCCAATGGATCACAAGAGAAAAGAAAAGATTGCTGTATCTTGTGGTGTTCACGCTGAATGTGTCATCTCCGCTCCAGACATCGAAAGTGTTTTCGATGTTCCTTTGAACTTTGAAAAGGATCACATGAGTGATATTTTGATGAAAACTTTGAAATTAAAAAAGAAAAATAATGCGAAAGGCCCAACAAAAGGTCAGGTAAAAGGCCTAGGCGAATGGAAAAAATTTGCTGATAATGTAAAAAATGTTAAAAAAGGAGAGAAGGAGGTGAATATCGCTATCGTAGGAAAATATTTTAATACTGGAGATTTCGTTCTGACAGATGCATACGTCTCTGTTCTTGAGGCTATAAAGTATTCGGCGTATGCACAAAAGGTAAATCCAAAAATTCATA
>CAYXWP010000054.1:0-4607 GCA_964468845.1 uncultured Candidatus Saccharibacteria bacterium
TTCCAATTCTTAAATCTTCTGTAAAAGTCTGGGCATTAGACACACTGGCAAAGCCAAAAGCTATGACTGTAGCTAAAACAACATACGTAATAATTTTTTGATATTTTTGATATTTTGTTTTCATAATAATTTTTAATTAGATATTAAAATTGATTAATAAACCTTAAATCACCGCTATACAACAAACGAATATCGGTTATGTTATGTCTCATCATAACCAAACGATCAATACCAAAGCCGAAAGCAAAGCCCTTCCATTTCAATGGATCAATACCCACTGTCTTTAGTACGTTTGGATGAACCATTCCTGCACCACCCATTTCTAACCATTTACCATTAAACTTCATATCCACTTCTACACCAGGCTCAACGAATGGGAAGAAACTTGGACGGAAACGTATTTCGACATCATCTCCATAAAGCTTTTTCAAAAAATGTTCGATAACGCCCTTTAAATGGCCCAGTGATACATCCTTATCTACGTATAAGGCTTCTAATTGCGAGAATTGAGCCTCATGAGTTGCGTCAGTAGCCTCATTACGAAACACCTTGCCAGGAACAACAATAGCGCATGGCAAGCTGTCTTTGTATTTTTCAAGGAAACGAACCTGCACAGCAGATGTCTGGGTACGCATTACAGGCCTGTTTTTTGGATCAATTTTGTCTTTGTTATTTGTCTTAATCCAAAAAGTGTCCTGCATATCTCTAGACGGATGATCAGCTGGAATATTCAATGCATCAAAGTTATAGAACTCTTTTTCAAGCTCTGGTCCATCAGCCACAATGAAGCCCATTTCAGCGAAAATACCGACTACTTCACGAGTAAATTGGGTTATGGGATGTAAGTGACCTTTTGTCTTTTCCATGCATTAAATATAGCAAAAAATGGTATCAAATACCATTTCAATTCCCAACCTTTCCATTTCTCCATTTTCTACCGTTTCCCTTATTTAAATTTCTAAAATGCGGAGTTAACGCATGACAATTAGGGCAAATTAATCTTAAATTACTTTCTAAATTATTTTCAGCGTTTCCATCTATGTGGTCTACTTCAAGTGGTACTTTACCAGTGATTTTATTTATCCTATTCCAGCCACATAAAGAACATTTATTATTATTTTTTTGCTGTAAATACTTTTTAATATATGCTGAAATATTTTTTGTGGCAAATTTAGAATCTTTATTATTATTTTTCCACAAGGAAATATTGATCTCATATTTGTGATCGGTCTGGCACCTAACTGAACAATACTTAATCTGATGCCTTGTAGTTAGAAGGTTTTTGCATTTTAAACAATACCTACTTTGTTTTTTCATACAACAAAATATACCACATCTGACACAATATGTGCTATACAATTAATAATGATTATTGGAGCCGGGGAGAGGACTTGAACCTCCAACCTACCGATTACAAATCGGTTGCTCTACCGTTGAGCTACCCCGGCATTTATTACTACTTTGCCTAAAAAATTAACTCCCTATTTATATCACAACCTTATCAATAAAAAAAGCCCCTCATTTATTTATTTCTTCACCTCCTCCTCTTCCTTCTCAGAAATGCTCTTCAGGAAGAAAGACACTCCACCATTCTTTTTTACTTCCCCCCGGCCTCTTACCATGTCTATCACCATCTTTGATGGTGGATGGGCATGAGCTTTCCTATGACCCCAAATATATACCCTTCTAGCCCATGACAAAATATGGTACGCAATCCACTGAACAAGCGCGATTGCACTTTTTTTATTCAAATATGAAAGTGATTTTCTGAAGGAATAATACAAACCTCTAACCTTATGATCTGTCTTACCAGCCAATCCTGAAATCAATGTTTTTTTGCCAGAACGAATTTCAATAACCTTGAAACCAAGCATACCGAGTATACCTATAAATGAAATATAGAATGATAATATTGCGGGGTCTAAATATACTGACATTAGTTTTTGTTTATTGCTCGAGCACTCCAAAACGTACGAATCTCATGACCTCAATTTTCTCACCAAACTTTTGAACTGCAGCCTGAACAAGCCCTTCTATAGTAACTTCAGGATTTTTTATAAATGGCTGATTTAACAAAACCATTTCTCCAAAATATGTTGCTAGCTTGCCCTCAAGGATCTTGTCCTGCATTTCTTTTGGTTTACCCTCAACTTCTTTCATGAACACCTCCTTTGCAGTATTTCTAGCCTCCTCAGTAATATCCTCTTTTCTCAAAAACTTTGGATTTGAAGCTGTAATATGCATAGCGATATCTCTTGCAAGAGCCTTGAACTCCTCGTTCCCTGATACGAAGTCTGTCTCACAAACAAGTTCTACTAGAGTAGCAACCTTACCTGTTGAATGCGCATACGCCTGAATAGTTCCGGAGTGGAATGTTCTATCACTTTTCTTTGCAGCAAGCTCACCACTCTTCTTGCGAAGAATAACTTTTGCTTTTTCCATATCTCCGCCGGCTTCCTCTAATGCTTTCTTACATTGCATTACAGAGATACCAGTTGAATCTCTTAATTCTTTTATTTGTTCTGTAGTTATCATAAAATTAGTACTTAAATTTTAATAATGGCAACTAGTATTGTACCACAATGCAAGACGAGTGAAAGTAATATGCGCTGGCCTAGTGTAGCTGGTTAGGCCTTCTTTGCTTCTGCCTTTGCCTCAAAATATGCTTTTGAAATTTCTTGTACTAGGTACTGAATACTTGTTTGTGAAGAATCATTTCCGACAACTGGATGCTCTAATAGTTTAATATTACAATCTGAACCAGCGATAGCGATAACTGGAATACCCATGTCTAGAGCTTCTTTTACTGCTGTCTTTTCTTTCTTTGGATCAACTACAAGTAATGCCTTTGGAAGTTCTTTCATTGAAACAACTCCAGAGAAAAATCTTTCTAGATTTGCAATCTCACGGTCAATCAGAAGTCTTTCTTTCTTTGTATATTTAATAAGCTCACCCTTTTCCTTTTCAGAAGTTAGTCTCTCTAGTTTTTCAACTCGCTTTCTTATCTGAACAAAGTTTGTAAGAGTACCCCCAATCCATCTTCCATCTACATAAGGCATGTTTACTGAAAGCGCACCATTCTTTACTGCATTTCTTGCTTCACTCTTTCCACCAACAAAAAGAATTGACTTGTTTTCCTTTCCAAGAGTTGCTGCAAAAGCCTTTGCCTTTTCTAGCAATTCACTTGTCTTTTCTAGATCAAAAATTTCTACTTTGTTTTTTACTCCGAATATATATGGAGCAACACTTGGGTGTCTTCGAGTTCGAGAGAAACCAAAATGCACACCTGCCTTGAACATGCTATCAATCATTGGGTTGTTTACTTGTTTATTCATAAATTAATGTAGACAGAGTGTAGCAAATGAGGCTTATTTTTGCAACCTTTGATACTCTTCTAGCTTTTCAATAATAGGATCAAGCTTACCAGTCATAATATTGTGTATATTACTCCACGATTCTTTTATTCTATGATCCGTGAGTCGATCTTGAGGAAAATTGTATGTACGAATCTTCTCTGAGCGATCGCCCGTTCCTATTTGACCTTTTTTATTTGCATTAAACTTCTTTGCTTCTTGTTCTTCTTTTAAAGCTTCGAGCTTAGCCATAAGAATAGACATGGCCATTTCGCGATTTGCACTTTGACTTCTTTCAGCTGTTGCTCTCACATCAATCCCTGTTGGAATATGTAGGATTCTTACTGCGGTCTCAACTTTATTAACATTTTGACCTCCTTTACCCCCAGCACGAGAAAATTCTACATGTAATTCTGCTGGATTTATTTCAAATTTAACTTTTTTTCTAATAGGCAAAATAGCGACCGAAGCTGTAGACGTATGTACTCTACCCATTTTTTCTGTTTCGGGAATTCTTTGTACGCGATGTACCCCTGTCTCATGTTTTAATATTTCATAAGCAGTTTTCCCTTTTATCTCAAGAGTTAAATCTTCTATAATCTTCACAGACCAACCTTTTGTTTCTGCATATTTCTTGTACATCTGCATCAATTCCTCAGCAAAAAGTGTAGCCTCATCGCCACCCGTTGCAGCACGAATTTCTAGGATAAGTTCAGTTGGATATTCTATCTCCTCTTTTTCTGACTCTATGATTGCCTTTATTTGGTCTTCTGTGTTCTTTTTTTGTTCAGCAATAGTTACTAGATCGGCTTCTGCAATTTCTTTCATTGATGGGTCTTTTTCTATAATAGAAAGAAGCTCAGCTTCATCTTTCAAAAGCTTCTCATATATTTCAGCGAGATATGCTGTCTTGTGATTTTTCTTGTATTCTTCTAAATTCATCTAAGCCTTCTTCTTTGAAGTAGCTTTTGACTGTCGAGTCTTGAACTTTTCTACACGTCCAGCACTATCCATAGTCTTTTCTTGATTTGTGTAAAAAGGATGTGAAGCACTAGAAATTTCTACATGGAATGCAGGGTATTCTTTACCGTCTGTCCACTTTGCTTTCTCTGTTGTTTTTATAGTTGAAGAAATTAGAAACTGAGATCCGTTTGAGTTATCAACGAAGACTACAGGTCTGTATTCCTTTGGATGAATGTCTTTTTTCATAAGTGACAGAAACTATACCAGAATCCTCATTTTTTTGCAATGTAA
>CAYXWP010000055.1:0-4603 GCA_964468845.1 uncultured Candidatus Saccharibacteria bacterium
ATTCAAAAGATTCTATTCAAGTTGAAGCTGGGAGCAGATAATAAAATCTCATAAAATAGACCACTAATACTCCGTGTGGTCAAGCCTTTTTTACACGACAAAATGGAGTATTTTTGCTATAATATTTAAATAAAATTGTTAAAAATAACTATTAAATATGGCCAAAAAACCCGAGATAACTGATGAACCAGAAGCAAGAGACCCAGCGCTAGGAATTGTCGCTAGAAACATAACCACAGAGATGCGCGAATCATATTTGGACTACGCAATGTCCGTTATTACTGCACGTGCGCTTCCAGATGTAAGAGATGGACTAAAGCCGGTGCATCGTCGTATTTTATTTGCTATGCATGAGAAAGGTCTGACATCTTCTGCAAAATTCCGAAAGTCTGCTGTGGTAGTTGGAGACGTACTCGGTAACTATCACCCCCACGGTGACGTCGCAGTTTACGACTCTATGGTAGGCATGGCTCAGGATTTCAAGATGCGATACCAGCTAGTACAAGGTCAGGGAAACTTCGGAAACATTGACGGAGATCCACAAGCAGCGATGCGATATACAGAGGCAAAGATGTCACGTCTTTCTGCTGAACTCTTGAAAGATATTGAAAAGGATACTGTAGATTTCCGACCTAACTACGACGGCACAAGAAAGGAGCCTACCGTTCTTCCTACAACTGTTCCCAATCTTCTTTTAAATGGAACACTGGGTATTGCTGTTGGTATGGCAACAAATATTCCTCCAAATAATCTTGGTGAGGTTATTGATGCCACTATGCATTTGATTGATAACAGGGAGGCCACAACAAATGACTTACTTCAGTTTATAAAGGGTCCAGATTTTCCTACAGGAGCCGTGATTTATGGTGAAAAAGATATTCATCATGCATATTCGACAGGACGTGGAGGCATTCTAGTTCGCGGTGAGGCAGAAATTGTTGAAGACAAGAAAGGACAATTCCAAATCATCATTTCCTCAATTCCATACAGAGTAAACAAATCAGAGCTCATAATGAGAATAGCAGATCTCGTTAGAGAGAAGCTTGTAGAGGGTATAAAGGGCCTACGCGATGAGTCTGACAAGGAGTTGAGAATCGTTATCGATTTGAAAAATGGTGCATATCCGGAAAAGGTTCTCAATTTTATTTACAAACACACACAACTTGAAGATACATTCCATGTAAACATGGTTGCACTAGTTCATGGAGTGCCACAGACGATTTCTTTGAAGACTTTTCTTGAAGAATTTATTACACATCGTATTGATGTTATTCGTCGTCGAACAAAGTTTGACTTGAACAAGGCAGAGGAGCGCGAGCATATACTTATTGGTTTGAAGAAAGCCCTAGACCATATTGATGAAATCATTACTCTTATTCGAGGATCAAAGGATGCTGTCGAAGCACATGCGAATTTGATGAAGAAGTTTAAGTTCTCAGAAAAACAGGCAACGGCCATTTTGGAAATGCGTTTGCAAAAGCTTGCTGGTCTTGAGAGAAAGAAGATCCTAGATGAATTAAAAGAGGTTCAAGAACTTATCGAAAAATTAAAGGAAATTCTTGGCAGTGAAAAGAAAGTTCGTGGAATCATAAAAGACGAGCTTGTAGAAATTAAAAATAGATACGGTGATGAGAGAAGAACAAAGATCATAAGACATGCGCTTAAGGACTTCAATCCTGAGGATCTTATTGCTGATGAGGAAAGCGTTCTTGTTCTCACAAAGGGTGGATATATAAAGCGAACAAATCCTGATGAGTATAAACAGCAGAAGAGAGGAGGTGTGGGGGTTGTAGATCTTGATACAAAAGAGGAGGACTTCATTACGCATCTGATGTATGCAAGTTCACATAACGATATCCTATTCTTTACAGACAAAGGAAAAGCATATCAGATAAAAATGTATGATATTCCAGAAGGGAAAAGAGCAACTCGTGGAAAGTCAGTAATGAATTTCTTGTCACTTTCAGATGGAGAAAAGATTACTTCTATTTTACCAATGCCAAAGGACAAAAAAGAGGTAGAAGGTCTTGCACTTATGATGGTTACAAGGAATGGTACAGGGAAGAAGAGTTCAGCCAAACATTTTCATGACGTTCGACGTTCTGGACTTATCGCAATCACACTAGATGATGGTGATGAGCTAATGTCAGCCTCGTTTGTTTCGAAGAACGATAATATCGTTATCGCAACTCGAGACGGACAGTCTATAAGGTTTGAAGAGTCAGATGTACGAGAAATGGGTAGAAATGCTTCTGGCGTTAGAGTGATTAAGCTAGGTAAGGATGATGCTGTTATCAGTGCAGATATTGTTTCAAAGGACGCAAAAAATCCTACTTTGTTCGTGATGGGCGAGCATGGATATGGAAAGAAGACTAAGCTTGATGAGTATAAGATTCAGAATCGTGGGGGATCTGGTATTTTGACGATGAATGTTACGGATAAAACAGGTCCACTTATTGCTGCTAAGGTTGTAACAGATGAGATTGAGGAAATGGTGGCAATGTCAAAGAAGAGTCAGGTTATACGCGTAAATCTAAAGGAAATTCCAACACTAGGAAGATCTACACAGGGCGTGAGAGTTATGAAGCTTCGAGACGGGGATTCATTAGCGAGTTTGATTTGTTTGTAGGTTTCTTTATCATTTCTTTAGGACTTCTTTAGAAGTTATTGAGAGGTTTTTGCTATGGTTTGTTTGTGATGAGTTTATTTAAAAAATTCAAGGCGTGTGAGAAATATAGGGAATATAAGGTAAAAATCATATTAATTGGGGTGGTTATTATTTTATGCCTGTTTTTTGCGCATATTTCTACTCCTGCGAAATATTCTGCAAGGTTCTTGCGCAAAAATATCCCCAAAATTATAGTTGGAGAAAAATATAAAGTGAAGGATGTTATTGATGGAGACACCCTGGTAGTAAAAGTTGACCAAAAATTGGTCACAATTCGTATGTTAGGCGTGGACACACCAGAGACGGTGGATCCTCGTAAACCAACACAGTGTTTTGGCTTGCAGGCGTCAGACAAAACGAAAGAGATGCTCCTCGGGTATTTTGTAGCCATAGAGACCGATAAGAGTCAGCCAATATTAGATAAATACGGAAGGGTATTGGCGTATATTTATCGAAATGATGGTTTGTTCATGAATGAGTATTTAATTAAAGAAGGGTATGCACGCGAATATACTTATGGCAAAGCATATCAAAAGAAAAAAGAATTTGAGAAAATTGAAAAAGAAGCGAGCGAGGCTAAAAAAGGGCTGTGGGGGTTTTGTAATGCTGGGTAAAACCGTCGTACTACTTACCGTCGTACTACTTTGTCTTCAAAAATAGGTAAATATCCTCTAGCGCCTTAACTGCATCTCCGGCAGCGATGTTGTTTTGATGATATAAACCATCTGTACAATCTCCAGCTGCCCAAATTCCGTCAACTGAGGTTTGCTGATTCCTTGGATCGGTAACTACGTGTCCGATTTCATTTAATTTAATTAAATCCTTTGTAAAATATGTTGTCGGTATTGATCCGATCTCGACAAAAATTCCAGAAACAGGGAGTTCAATATCAGTGTTCGTGGTCAAATCTGTGTAAACAAAACTGCCGACAAAATTAGAAATTCCTCCCGCCCCCGCACCACCTTTCACTTCCTTCGGTACAGCGTTTTTTATGATTTTAAAATGTGGGTTCTTTGAAACAACATCTATAGTGATTGGGTCTGCACGAAACTTTTCACTCCTGTTAATCAGGGTTACACTCTTACAATATGCCAAAAGCTGAGCAGCACTCTCGAATGCAGCATTTCCGCCTCCAATCACCACAACGTCTTGCCCAGAGAATAAAGGACCATCACAGGATGCACAATAAGTAAGACCCTTATGTTCAAATATATCTGCACCTTTTACTTCTAGTTTTCTTCTAAAGCTTCCAGTTGCAATCAAAACAGTTTTTGATTCATATTGTTTTTCCTCAGATTGTTTGGATCCATTTTGTCCTTTTGACGTGATAATTTTAAAACCATTATCTGTCTTTTCAATTCTTTCGCACGCTTCGCCTACATGTATATCCACAGAATCATCAGCGTAAGCCCTTAAGTGATTTTCTAAACTTTTAGCAAAGTCCATACCAGAAATTTTTGTTGTACCTATCCAATTCTCAATTCCTTCTGATACTGTACTTTGGCTATTCCAATCTTTAGTTATAAAAAGTGTTTTCAATTCTTTTCGTGCAGCATAAACACCTGCGGCAACGCCAGCTGGTCCTCCTCCAATAATTGTTAAATCGTAAATCATATATAATAAATGTACCAATTTAAATTGGGCTTGTCGACTTGAGTGCTTAGAGGTTTTCTATTTTAGCTTCGATCTTCTCAAAAATGCAGGAACCGCACCCCAATCATCGTCATCGTCACGAGTTTCATTTTTAACTTCTTTCTTCTCCTCAACAATAGGTCTTTCTTTGTTTATAACTGGTTGACTTGGAATTGAGTTGAAAATCTTTCCGCGAGCTTCATCTTTTGGTTTAGTTTCTACTGTGGTCGCGCCGATTGTTGATTGGACTCTGTTTTGGCCATTTTGGCTATTCTGTCCACCTTGACTGTCGCCTGAAAGTGC
>CAYXWP010000056.1:0-4032 GCA_964468845.1 uncultured Candidatus Saccharibacteria bacterium
TCCACACGATTTTCTATGTTTTTGGTGCTACATAATATTTCACACCCGAATGGGCATTTTTCATATGAAATGGGAATTCTAAGCCCTGTGTATAGTCCGATAGTATCTTTCCCAAGAAAGCATATAATTATTACATGAACACAAATTTAAACATCCATATAGCAACCGATGAATATGGTAAAGATCTTATTGTAGATATAACTACAATTAAACATCTTCTCGTTGCGGGGAATACTGGTACAGGCAAATCAGTGATACTACATAACATTATATGTACCCTCATCTCAAAAAATTCACCTGAAAAATTAAGATTGATTACGTTTGATTCAAAACAAGTTGAGTTCAATGTTTACAATAGAATTCCACATTTACTTACTCCTGTGATAAACGAACAGAGGAAGATAATACTTGCTATGAAATGGACAGAAAAAGAAATGAACCGTCGGTTCGATGTGTTAAAGAAAAACAATCTTAGAAATATAGAGGAATATCATAAAAACATAGCAGAGCCCATTATTCTTGAAAAAATTAAGAAGCCTCGTCCTGAGCCCGATTCAGATGCATATTATCAATCTGATTCTGGGTCTGCATCTGGACCAACGGTAGAAAATATGCCGTACATTGTTATTGTCATTGATGAATTTTCAGATGTTATGCATGCATATCCAAAAGAGACGGAGGCAGCTATTGTAAAGATTATAGAGATGGGACATATAGTTGGTATACACCTTATTTTTTCTACTTCTAGACCAAACACAAAGATATTTACTAAATCGATGAGGGATTTGATAGGGGCTCGTATTGCTTTACAGACTATCTCAGCACAGGATTCTAAATCTGTCATAGGTACAGTAGATGCTTGTGTATTAAAGGGTGAAGGACATATGCTTTACCGTGAGGGTATGAAGTATATTGTCCGCGGGCAATCCTCTTTTATATCTATAGAGGAAATTAAAAAGGTGATAAAGATACAAGTAGATTCATATAGAGATGAAGTTATGAGTGAGGTTAATTTGGAAACTCCAAAAGAAAGAGATACGAATGTATTTTGGAAAAATTTTGTTGCGGATACTGATATAGTCGATTCAGATGATTTATATGATTTAGCAAAACAAATTGTCATAGAAAGTGGCAAGGTATCAACATCTTGGATACAAAGAAAAATGAGTATAGGGTATTCAAGGGCAGCGAAATTAGTTGATTTGCTTGAAGCTGGTGGAGTTATTGGTCCAGTGAATGGGAGTAAGGCGAGGGAGGTATACAATGATAAAAAATAAAATGAAATTAATTATCACAATAATTAGTTATATTTTTATTTCAATAGCTCTTATTGTTATATTTGGATTAAGTTATTTATTTATATATGACAGATATAGTGAAAAAGAGACTACACAAAGTGATCAGTCTAATGTTGTCGCAAGTTCTACTAACGAAATCATTATCAATGAGATTGTTACAGAGACACCTAAAAAAGAATCCGATAAGTATTTTTGTGAAGACGGTAGTAACGTGAGTTGGACTGAGTGTATTATAGAAAACCTAGACCGTGCGTCAGCAGAACGTGAGTGGAAGCAGCGAAAAATTGAATCAATTAAGGAATTTCAGATAAATAAATCTAGTATGTATACAGATCTTTCTACTGAAATAGTTAAGGTTCGTAAATGGAGAGAAAACTTTGAACAGAGTAGGGACGTATGGTGTGAAGCCAGAATTTCGTTTGTTTCTGGTTCAGGTACTCCTGGAGCAATAGCTGAATGTAAATTAAATATTGAATTAAGCGCAATAAAGGATCTTGATTCTTTACACTACAGTATAGTTGATTTTGGCATGCTCCGTTCTGGTATTCCAGATTTTGACCCCACCGAAAAGGATATAGATAAACTTATTAAAACAAATAAAACCAATAGAGGATGCGTTTGGCTCGGTGAGGGTGGTTGTAATTAATATTTATGCATGACAAAAACTTTTTTCAAAACTTTGTAAAAATATTTTTTAAAATTAAACCCCATTCTTTGTCTGCCTTAATCGTATCATTTGCTGTTGGTTTTTTATTAAATGGCCTTAATGGAGCTGCCTGGGCTGTTGTTATTATGTTTGTTTCTATGTATATATTTTTACCTCTATTGGTGATTGTTTTAGAGTTTTATCTATATATCACCGAGATACCAAAGAACATTGATCAGGAAGATTCTTTGTGGTATCTAAATGTAATTACTATTGGTGAAGAATTTATACCATTTTTGTCTTCAATTGGCGGCTTGTACCTCGGTTATAAATATATTGAAATATTTATTGAACCTAAATATTTTAAACTTCTAGATGTAATCATCGGAGGACTATCTGGGTGGATCATAGGTTGTATTATTGGTATATTCTTCATAATCGTATTACGTTTTTATAAGAATGTGTTTAAATAAATGAACACTAGCATGTAATGTTAACTGTTGGTATTAAAAACGCTAAAGATAGATTTATTTACCTTTTTGCTCTTATGGCTGGGATCGGTCACAGGTCTCGGCTTGCTAGCCTCGCCTGCGACCCCGACTCAGGCACCTTCGTGCCTTCCGTCTTTCTCACCTTGCTCCAGAATCTGCAAAAAGAAAAATAGACATCCTGAAGTGCCTTACCTTAGACACATATAAATATACACTTTTTAACTACTCAATTATGAAAAAGACTCGGGCAAATTTTTTCACACCTAGGAATTAGTTGAAAATCTCACTTTGATTTTTCAAGAATTATTTGGTATTGTCTTACTATGGCTATGTTTAAAAAGCAGGGGGTAGGAATATATCAAGTTAAAGAAATACCCTTTAAGAAGGAATTTGAACTGCAAAAGCTAACCGAAGACAATCTCGCAACTATTTTTGGTCTCCAATTTGTTCAGACCGAGTATAAAATTCATAATCTTTTCATAGATACACTTACTTATGATCAGGAGAATAAAACCTTCGTTATTATTGAGTATAAGCGTGATAGTAGTTTCAGTATCGTTGACCAGGGGTTCTCATATCTATCGCTCATGCTTAATAATAAATCTGATTTTGTTTTGGCATATAATGAGGCACTTAATATGAACATGAGGCGCGAAGATGTAGATTGGTCTCAAGCCAGAATAATTTTTATTGCCAGAGCGTTTACTATCCATCAGCAGAATGCTGTGAATTTTAAAAATATGCCTTTTGAACTATGGGAGGCGATCCAGTTTGAGAATGATCTTACACAATATCGTAGAATTGAAGCGTCAAGTAGTGCGGAATCACTTGAACAAATGAAAAATATAAAAGGTGATACCCAAAAGGTAGCGAGAGAAGTGAAAAAATATACAGAATACGATGTGGTTGGTAATGAAGGAGAGTCACATGATTTATATGTATCACTTAAAGAGCAGATTATGCAGATGTATCCCAATTTAATTACTAATCCAAGAAAGATTTATGTTGCATTTCAGTTGCCAGATAATTGGAGAAATATATTTAACATAAGTAAACTACGTGGAGGATTGCGAGTTGATATTATGCGAAGCAAGCCTATTGATTTTGAGGATCCATCAAAGAAGATTAAACTAATGGAAAAGGCTAGAGAGTACTACAACCAAGATATATCAATGCTTGAAATTAAAAACACTTCTGATGTTCGCTATGCTGTTCTAATAATTCAACAATCTTATGATCGTTTTGTGAAAGAATTCGGGAATTAGTTGGGAAGAAACGTGTTATGACCTTACTATCACGGCAAATATGGCACCCACAAAACAAACAATAGCATTTGTCGAAACGGTACATTCAATGTTAGGGCGACACTTTCAGCACAGGGATCGGTCACAGGTCTTCGCCTGCTGGCTCAGCCTGCGACCCCGACTCAGGCACCTTCGTGCCTTCCGTCTTTCTCACCCTACCTCGGAACTTGTGATAAGAAAAAGCACCCAGCAAGTGGGTGTTTTTCTTATCAAGCTCCGGCGGCAGGGATCGAACCTGCGACCTTTCCGTTAACAGCGGATTGCTCTACCTCTGAGCTACACCGGAATGTGTT
>CAYXWP010000057.1:0-4001 GCA_964468845.1 uncultured Candidatus Saccharibacteria bacterium
GGATATGGTAAATCAATATAAATCAATCTTTCTTTAACAATCTTTAATCAAAAAAATAATGTGAAAAAAACTACAATAGGTTTGGCGGTTCTAACGCTCGTCTTCGGGGTAACAGCGGTTTCTGTCGGTTCAGCTCTCGCATATAGAGGCGATCCTGCCGTAAAGGGTCCAAATTATTCAGTAGAACGCCATACAGCAATGCTGAAGGCATTCGAAGCTAAAGACTACACTGCTTGGAAAAACTTAATGCAAAATCAAGGCAGGGTAACTCAAGTAGTCACTGAAGCAAATTTTGCAAAGTTTGTTGAGGCACATAATCTCGCTTTGCAAGGTAAAACAGTCGAGGCACAGAAAATTCGCCAAGAACTTGGATTAGGACTAAAAAATGGTTCAGGTAGAAATGGTGGAGGTATGATGGGTGGTATGGGAATGGGTAGAAATTTTAATCGCTAAATAGCGTAAGTCGAAAATCAAACTCCGGCACTTGTGTCGGGGTTTGTCGTATAGAAGGGTCGTATAAAATATAATACAAATATGAGCGAAACTCTAAAATTAACTGATGAAGAAATTGTCGAAAGAGTTCGTTCAAACGATCCTGATTTTTACTCTGAAATAATCGAAAGATATAAAAATAAACTTTTACGATATGCAATGGGATTGGTGCATGATAGTGATCAAGCAAGCCATATTGTTCAGGATTCGCTAATAAAAGGATACATAAATCTCAATGGATTTAATACGAAAAAGAAATTTTCAAGTTGGATATATCGCATTGTCCATAATGAGGCAATGAATTTGATAAAGAAGTATCAAAAGGAGGTCCCGATACTAGATGATTTTGATTTTGAAAGTGATGAAGATATTACAAAAGATTTTGAACAAAAAGAAACAGCGATATATGTCGAGAAATGTCTGAATTCTATGCCCCTCATATACTCTGAACCATTAAGTTTGTATTATCTAGATGATAAATCGTATGAGGAAATAAGTGATATTTTGAGAATTCCGATGGGTACAGTCGCCATACGAATGAGTCGAGCAAAGAAATTAATGAAACATATATGTCAAAAGAACTAAAAAATATCACAGACAACATAATGGAACAGATTCATGGAGGTAAAATAAAAATGCGTCCCAAACTATATTTTATTGCAGGGTCGATACTTACTTTTGTCGGACTTGCTTCATCGGTTGTGATTTCGGTATTTTTTATTGGTCTTATTCGATTCTCATTGCGTTCACATGGACCTATGGCAAATTATAGATTTGATCAAATCCTTTCTAATTTTCCATGGTGGGCGCTGGCACTCGCTATTATTGGATTGATTGTCGGAATATGTCTTCTACGTAAATATGATTTTTCTATTAAATTAAATATAAAACTAACAATTATTGGCTTTATTTTAGCAGTAATCGTTGGTGGTTGGATTGTTGATAGTATTGGATTGAACGATATCTTGATACGTCGTGGACCAATGCATGGGATTATGAGGCAGTATTTACAGAGTGATTAAACCATTATCGCTTCGATAAGTGTAATAAAACATTTTCTCAAACGGCTTGTATTTAGAAAAAGTCAAATTACTAATTAATAATCAAAATTTAAAATTTATGAATTCATCATATAATTCTTCAAGCACGAAGCCGATTTATCGAGGTACGCAGATAGTGTGGTATATCTTTGGCATTATTGAGGTATTACTAGCATTTAGATTTATTTTAAAGTTAATGGGTGCGAACCCTGTAGCTGGTTTTAGTAGTTTTGTCTATGGTATAACATATATCTTTGCTACACCATTCCTTAGTGTTTTTCGAATCTCACAAGTTGCAGGAAATATACTTGAGTGGACGACACTTCTCGCAATGTTCGTGTACTGGGTAATAGCTCTAGGAGTAATCAAATTGTTGCTTATGGGGAAGACTGTGTCGACTCCAGAAGCTGCAGTAAAGTTGGATAGCCAGGAGAATGAGTAGATGATAAAAACTTAGAAATTACTTGTTTTTCTCCTTTTTGTCCAGTATAATATCTGTACTGGACAAAAAAGACGTATTCTGTCCAATACAACATAAATAATATGCTTAAAACGATAGTTTCAGACCAAAAATTACAAAAAGAGCAACTCCTGACTCTTCAGTACATAGAGCGAGATCAAGAGCCATTTGCAAAAAAATGGCTGGATTCGACTTTGATAAAAGTAGTGCTCGGTCCTCGTCGTGCTGGAAAATCAGTCTTCTCTCTCGTGCTTTTGAAAGATCGACCTTTCATGTATTTCAATTTTGACGATGAAGTATTATCGAGCACTGGAGGAATATCTACGGATGAACTGATGAAAGAATTGCATGCGGCGTACGGACCAACAAAAACTATTCTTTTTGATGAAATACAAAATCTTCCAAACTGGGAACTTTTTGCTAACCGGTTACATCGCGCTGGGTACAACCTTGTTCTAACAGGATCAAATGCACAACTTCTTTCAAAAGAACTTGCAACGCATCTTACTGGCAGACATATACCGATAGAAATTCTCCCCTTTAATTTTAATGAATTCCTTAAAGCAAAAAAGGTTGTGACAAATCATGAGTATAGCTCTTTACCACAATATCGCGGAGAATTATTGAACTTAATGGACAATTATCTTGTAAAGGGCGGATTTCCTGAGGTCGTGGTGAGTAATGTAGATCCCAAAGATTATCTAGGAGTACTCTTCGACTCTTTACTCTTTAAAGATGTAGTCAAGAGACACAAGATACGATTTTCTACTGTTATAGCTAACCTTGCGACACATCTTATAAATAATTTTTCTAATCTCTATACAGTTAGAAAACTACTCGATATTTTGAATTTAAAGAGTGCTTCCACAACGGAAAAATACATAACATATTTAGAAGAAGCCTACCTTATATTTTCAATGCTCCGATATTCGCCAAAGTCTGTAGAGCGTATACGATCACCCCGAAAAGTCTACGCCGTTGATAATGGGTTTGTCCTTGCAAAAGCGGTTCAACATTCGCCAGACAAAGGCAAGCTTATGGAGAACTTGGTTTTTATAGAATTGGTCAAAAGAGGTAACAAGCCAAATCGTGAGCTTTTTTACTATAAAACTCGCAACGATCGAGAAATAGATTTCTTGCTAATGAAAGGACATGTAGTGACAGAGCTCGTGCAGGTATGCTTTGAATCAATAAATCCAGATGTTGAACAGAGAGAAATAAAAGCATTGGTAGAAGCAAGTGGTGAATTGAACGTAAAGAATCTCACTGTACTTACCTGGGATGAAGAGCGTGAAGTAGAAAAAGACGGGCTGAAAATTTCCTTTAAACCTCTACATGAGTGGTTACTTGAGGCGAATAGAGAAAATTAATCCATAATGAGCACAGTTACTAACCAAAATATATGAAAATTAATATTTCAAAAAAGCAGTACGAAACACTTGTAAAAGCGATCGAGGTTAGTTCATTTATTTATGGACCAATGTCGGACATGGTTGATGATAAGTACAAGGAGGATGCTGACGATCTTGACGCGTTAGAGAAATATTTTTTACAGTTTGCGAAAGATTTTGATTTTGAGAAAAATCTATGTAAACAAGGGGACCAACATTTAGACGAAGAATATGATGATAAGATTCTTGAAGATTTACAATTATATGATGAACAACAGATGTTTGAAAATCTAGCATATGAACTAGGTAAAAGAGATTTTTTAAATACATATTCAAAGGAGGAAATAGCTAAAATGAAAGCAGATCATGGAGATTATCTCGGCGTGCAAATGTATGAATTTGAAAGGAAGTATTATGATGAAATTAATATAAATGGATATAAAAGATTTTATATAAAAGAATAATAATTATAGGGATGGATTGTTTAAGATTACACAGCCTAGTGGGGCGGAGATGGAGGAATATTCTTAGACTAAACCACCTTTTTTCTAAAAAAAGATGCAAAGGATAATAATATTGAGATTATTATACTTAGAAGCATTAATGTTCTCCAAATTG
>CAYXWP010000058.1:0-3927 GCA_964468845.1 uncultured Candidatus Saccharibacteria bacterium
AAAATAAAGAATGCCAACAATAAACCAGTTAATTAAGAAAAATCGTTCTCGTTTTATTAGAAAGCCAAAGTCTATTGCGCTTACAAGAAGTTTCAATACGATCAAGAATCGTCCAAACTTTTTCCCATCTCCATTTAAAAGAGGAGTATGTATAAAGGTGACAACAAAGACTCCAAAGAAGCCTAACTCAGCTATCCGAAAGATTGCTCGTGTTCGTCTATCTAATGGTCTAGAAGTTACAGCGTATATCCCAGGAGAAGGACACAATCTACAAGAGCACTCAGTGGTTCTTCTAAGAGGAGGACGTGTAAAGGACGTAGGTCTAAGATACACAGTAGTTCGAGGTGTGCTTGATGCAGCAGGAGTAGAGAAGAGACGAAAGGGTCGAAGTCAATACGGAAACAAGAAGCCAAAGGCTGCAAAGGTTTAGTATTTAAAAACCCCATAAATTAAATAATATGAGAAGAAAAATAAAGAATAAGAAAATAATTAAACCAGAGCCAGTTTTTGAATCCGTAAAGGTTTCAAAGCTTATTAACTATGTTATGGACTCAGGAAAGAAGAATGCAGCGAGAAAGATCGTTTATGATTGTTTTGATGTTATAAAGGAAAAGACAAAGACAGAAAATCCTATGGAAGTATTTGAGACAGCATTAAAGAACACAACACCTTTGATGGAAGTACGATCAAGAAGAGTGGGAGGTGCAAACTATCAAGTTCCTCGTGAAGTTCGTCCAGAAAGACAGCGCTCAATGTCTATGAAATGGATTGTTTTAGCTGCTAGAACAAAGAAAGGAAAGAGAATGGCTGAGAAATTAGCAGATGAAATTATTGCAGCTTCAAAGAACGAAGGAGAAGCAGTTAAGAAGCGTGAAAACACACATAAGATGGCCGAGGCAAACAAGGCGTTCGCTCACTTTGCGTGGTAATATTAGTTTAAATTATTTTATTTAGTTAGATTATTATTAATTCGTTTAATTTTGTAATTTATGCAACGCGACTACCCCTTAGCAAAAGTTCGTAATTTCGGTGTTATTGCTCATATTGATGCTGGTAAAACTACTACATCAGAAAGAATTCTCTACTATACAGGTGAGATTCATAAGATTGGTGAAGTTCATGAAGGTGAAACTACTACTGACTGGATGGAACAGGAAAGAGAGCGCGGTATTACTATTACTGCCGCTGCTATCACATGTTTTTGGAGTCCTTCATACATGCCAAAGACAGATGTTTCAAAGAAAGTTAGATTTAATGTTATCGACACCCCAGGACACATCGACTTTACAGTAGAAGTGAAGCGTTCTCTGCGCGTGCTTGACGGTGCTGTTGTGGTTTTTGACGGTGTGGCTGGAGTAGAACCTCAATCAGAAACAAACTGGCGTTATGCTGATGAGAGCAGTGTGCCTCGTCTATGTTTCGTAAACAAAATGGATAGAATGGGTGCGTCATTTGAAAGATCATACGCATCTATTCTTGAAAGATTAAACAAGAAAGCAGTAAGATTCCAAATTCCAATAGGAACAGAAGGAGATCATGTTGGAGTTGTAGATCTTTTGAAAATGAAGGCATATTACTTTGAAGGAGAGAAGGGTATTAATGTTATAGAAAAAGAAATTCCAGAAAACCTACTAGCTGATGCAAAGAAATATCACAATGAGCTTGTTGAAAAGGCGGTAGAGCATAATGATGTTCTTATGCAACAGTATCTTGATGGAAAAGAAATTTCTGTTGAGGTTTTGAAAGAGGAAATCAGAAAACTAGTTATTCAAAACAAGATGTTCCCAGTATTTACTGGTTCAGCATTGAAAAATGTTGGAGTACAGCTTGTTCTTGATGCTGTTGTTGATTATCTCCCATCTCCGTTAGATATCCCAGCTATTCATGGTATTGATCCAAATACAGGAGACAAGATCGACAGACATCCATCTGATGAAGAGCCTTTTTCTGCTCTAGCATTTAAATTACAAAACGATCCATTCGTAGGTCAACTTACATTCTTCCGTGTATATTCTGGAACAATTGAAGCTGGATCTTACATTTACAACTCATCAACAGGAAAGAAAGAGAGACTTGGACGTATTGTGAGACTTCAAGCTGATAAGAGAGAAGAAGTAAAGAAGGTTTTTGCAGGAGAAATCGCAGCAGCTGTAGGTCTAAAAGATGCTCTTACATCAAACACTTTCTGTGATGAAGAAAAGCCAATTCTTCTAGAAGTTATCAAGTTCCTAGAACCAGTGGTTTCTCTACGTGTTGAGCCAAAGACAAAGGCAGATCAAGAGAAAATGGGTATGGCACTACGAAAGCTTGCAAATGAAGATCCTACTTTCAAAATTTCTTCAAATAGCGAGACAGGAGAAACAATTATCTCAGGTATGGGAGAGCTACATCTAGATATTATGGTTGATCGTATGAAAAGAGAGTTCGGTGTGGAGACAACTGTTGGTAAGCCACAGGTAGCATATCGAGAAACTATTATGGGTACTGCAGAAGCAGAACACAAATACATCAAGCAGTCTGGAGGTAAGGGTCAATACGGTCACGTAAAGATTACTCTAAAGCCAATGGAGAAACTTGATCCAGAAAAGAAAATTCCAAAGAATGTTAGTAGATATGATGACTTTGAATTCATTAACTCTATTAAAGGAGGTGTTATTCCACAAGAATTCATTCCTGCTGTAGAAAAGGGTGTTCATGAAGCTATGGATAGAGGTATTGTTGCAGGATTTAGAATGGTAAATGTTTCTTGTGAGCTTACATTCGGTTCATACCATGATGTGGACTCATCTGAAATCGCTTATAAGATTGCTGGATCTCAGGCCTTTCAGGAAGGTGCAAAGAGAGCAAAGCCAGTTATTCTTGAACCTATCATGAAGCTCGAAGTACTTTTCCCAGAAAAATTCATGGGAGATGTAACAGGAAGTATTTCATCAAAGAGAGGAACTATTCAAGAAATGACAGAGAGAGGACAAGCAAAGGTTCTACATGCCATGGTTCCGCTTTCAGAAATGTTCGGTTATACAACACAACTTCGTTCTATGACATCAGGACAGGGAAGTGCAACAATGGAATTTGATCACTATGAAGTGGTTCCAAAGAACGTTGAGACATCAATTGTTGAGGCGAGGAAATAGGGGGCTAAATATTTATAAAGAAACAAAAAAGTTTTAAACAAAAAGGCCGACGAGGAAGTCGGTTTTTTGCTTGCAGGAAACCCCGCACGAGCCGACCGTCGTTAGACTAGTGATAGGGCGAGTGAGTGCGGGGATGAATGCCAAGACTAGCACGGTGTGCTAGTCTTGTGTACATGAGAATTCGAAGACTAAATCACTCCATATACCAGGTTCAGTACCACATAGTCTGGGGAACTAAATACAGAAGAAAGATACTGAAGGATTATGTAAAGGTGGAGTTGATAAAGAGTTTGTATAAAACACAGAAACATTACCCCACACTCTACTTTCATTCAATTAACACAGATCAAGATCATATACACATACAGATAGAGATACCACCTAAATACTCTGTCGCTGCCATAGTACAGAAGCTTAAGGTATTCTCAAACATTCACCTTAAACAAAAATTCAAATTCATACGTGAAATGGAAGATGGCAGCGTCTGGAGTGTGGGGTATTATGTTTCTACCATAGGACTAAATGAACAGATGATTAAACGTTATATTAGAAACCAAGGTGAGGAAGACAAGGGAGTGAATGCAGCCTTTGAATTCTCATGACACCCGAAAGGATACCCCGTACGATCCGCATACGCCTATGCGGGAGTGCGGGGAGGAGGTCATTTTGTTTGTCTTTGCTTGGGGGGTTGTTTATAAGTGCAGTTTGTTACTAGTGTCTGCACGGGGTATACTTAAATGAGTTAATGGTAATTTAAGCAGTCTGTTTTGACTGTTCTGTGATACCCTGTATA
>CAYXWP010000059.1:0-3750 GCA_964468845.1 uncultured Candidatus Saccharibacteria bacterium
CGAGGAAACAAATGTTGTCTTTACCGACATTGTTTCTGGCGAAGTCTTTACCTCGTCTTCGTACACGGAAACATTGCCGGATGGGAAACAACATCGAGCTACAGTGACTGTGGATAATCGGGACATTTATATACTAGTGAAGTATTCAATGACTCCCCGCTACCCCTACGTCATTATGACATGGGGTATGTCCGCTAGCTTCGGTAATGTGGGGATGCGCGAAGACGTTCATCAATGCGCTCCACCGAAAGAAGACTTCCCGATGAACAGCATAAAGAGTGTTCAGTCTCTTACAGACGGGACGGGAGAGATCGGCTACTATTTGGTGTTAATTCGATCTTTACATGCTGGTCATTGTCTGGAGTTTTCAAACGATAGAATCGAATGGGCTCCCATACCAAGAACGGAGATCATGCTAAATCAGGAGCTGGACCGCTTCTTTTGGAAACCAAAGGGTGGTGGTGCTGGTGGTGGTGTTGGAGGCGCCAGCAAGAAGATCTTCTTCAGGCTGACGAATTGATACCTCGGTTTATTATGATCCTTTTCAGTTTGTTTTGTAATCGCGATGCGCAGGAGACCCTCTGCGCATTTTTTTTGCGCCGACGATATATGCAGTATATATAAGACATACAACATGCATGAGAGGCACAACATACTACGACAAATATGATACATATACAATATACGCGAATGGCACGACCATATGCGACGTAGGCCACCTAGCCAAATGTGACCAAAAATTGGTCACATTTTACTATGTGGTCTAAAAATAATATAACGCGCTAGTCCTTAATCCCTTTTAGCCCAATTAATCTCAATCTAATTAAATACGAAGTTGCCAATAAAATAATAAACCCTCGAGCCGAATTGCCCGAGGGTTGGAGTTATTTTTGAGACGCGATTTCCAAAAGCGTCTTTTTTTCATTTCAATTCACCATTGCTGTGGTAAGCCGTGGCTGACGATCGAGCAACTCGGGTTTTCACCGAGCTTGTTGAGAGTGTAAGTGCCACCAGCAGGACACTTGGGCATCTCGATAATGTAAAGGTCCTTCCCAAAAAGATCACCTGGGGTGGGGTTGTTTGTAGCCTGGCGCTCGTCCTCCCATGTATTCTTGGCTCCTTCGATGAGCTTGAGGTTGGCGACACACTGATTCATCTGACTGTTTGACCTCGCCTTCATGAAGTTCGGAACGGCGATGGCAGCCAGAAGGCCGATGATGACGATCACGATCATGATTTCAACCAGAGTGAATCCCGACGACTGTTTTGTTTTCATAGTGCTCCTTACCAATTTTACCAATTTCACAAACAAGCTTTTTTACCTTCCGATAAATCCCCTCCAGAAACTGAAGCAGATTCTCTAGACAAGCTTGGGCTCATTTATGAATACTTACATATTATAGCACGCTTAATAGCCATTTGTCAATGGTCACATTGGCACCCCCAGTCGTCTGAAATCACACGGTTATTTTACACCCAGATTCACATATTTAACGCCCTCCTTCTATTCATGCAGCGCAAGCCACCTAGTCAAATGTGACCAAAAATTGGTCAACTTTTACCATGTGGCTAGATATCATATCGAGCGAATCCTCGTTTTTCCACTCCGCTCAGCAAATTTGCAATCGACTCAGCCTCCCCTATTCCCCCTTATAATACCTTCCCAAAAATTCCTTTTTAAATTCAAAGAAACGATCCTCCAAAATCGCCACTCGAATCTCTTTTACAAGGTTCACAATAAAATACAAATTATGAATTGAAGCCAGCGTAGCCGCAAGCATTTCCTTTGCTCTAAACAAATGCGACAAATATGCAGAAGTAAAATTTGTACAAGTATAGCAGGAACATTCTGAATCAACTTTCGTAAAATCATTTACATATTTTGCATTCAAAATATTTATTCTACTGTCGCGAGTATACAAGCTTCCGTTGCGAGCAATCCGCGTCGGCGTGACACAATCAAAAGTATCGATACCGTTTTCTACCCCCCCAAAAAGATCCACCGGCTCCCCTATTCCAAGAAGATGCCTTGGCTTCCCTTTTGGCAAAATATCATTCACCCAACCGACAGCTGTGTAAATATCCTCCTTATCAAAAGACCCGCCAATTCCAAATCCATCAAAATCCATTCCTCCAATTATTTTCGCGCTTTCCTTTCTCAAATCCTCATAACGCCCTCCTTGAACAATTCCAAAAAGCGCCTGCGCGTTACCGTTATTTTTTTTGTGATACTCAAGCGACCGCCCTGCCCACCTATGTGTCCTACTCATCGCCTCTTTCTGATACTCATAAGAAGCGTGCGGAGAAGTACACTCATCAAAAGCAAAAATTATATCCGCACCAATATTGTGCTGTATCTCAATTGATTTTTCTGGTGTAAAAAAATGCGTACTACCATCTAGAACAGATCTGAACTCGACCCCATCCTCAGTCACCTTCGCAAATTTTTCTTGCGCATGCTGACTGGTCGCACCGACATCGCCCTCCTCACTTTTTTCAGCCATCGCCCCGCCCTTTTCTGCCAAACCACCATCATTCCTATCCCCAATCTTTGACGCACTATTATTAAACGCCGCACCAAGTGAAAAGGCTTGAAAGCCTCCAGAGTCAGTAAATGTCGGACCATGCCAGTTCATAAAATTATGAAGACCGCCTGCTTTTCTCAATACACCATCGCCCGGTTGGAGATACAGATGATATGTATTCGCAAGAACAGCCTGAGCACCGAGACTATTCACCTGCTCTACAGAAAGAGACTTCACCGTAGCTTTTGTTCCAACAACGATAAAAGCGGGAGTCTCTATAACCCCGTGTGTAGTTTCAATTTTACCAATGCGCCCCCTACCAGCGCCATTGCCACCTTCATTGCCAAGCTCCTTCTCAATATTAAATTTCATATTATGCATAATAACATAAGCTCTCTTTAATAACACAAGGCCTCTTTATGGTATAATCATTTTCATGAAAAAAGAACAATTAACCGCAGAAGAAATTAATAAAGAAATTGACAGTCACATTACTGAAATCTCAAGGGAGTTTAAACAGGGTTTTGAATTCTTGAAGAAATATCCAAAGTCCGTGACAATATTCGGTTCAGCAAGATTAACAGAGACCAGCACACACTATACCGATGCATATGAATTAGCAAAAAGGATAGTTAAGGACACGGGGTACTCAGTCATTACTGGTGGGGGGCCAGGAATTATGGAATCTGCAAACAAAGGAGCCTTTGACGCAAAAGGTAATTCTATCGGGTTAAACATCGTCTTACCTCATGAACAAAAAATTAATCCAAGCGTAACCGACTCCATCCACTTCAACTATTTCTTCGCCAGGAAACCCATGATGACTTTCTCAGCAGAAGCCTTCGTCTTTTTCCCTGGTGGCTTCGGAACTTTTGATGAGCTGTTCGGAATTCTTACTCTTATTCAAACGAAAAAAATCCCTGCTGTCCCAATAATTCTAGTTGGAAAAGATTTTTGGATACCTGTAAAAGAAGTTATCCGAGAACAAATGTTAAACAGACATCACACTATCAACAAAGAAGATTTGGATATGCTAAATATTACCGACTCGGTAGACACGATAATTAAAATAATTAAAAAAGCACCAGTTTCAGAATGGTGGGAAAATATTGACTAAATTTCAGGCCCGTCTACTTATCGTTGTTCTTAACAATAGCGATAAAAAATAATCCAGCGATGACTATCAAAACCCCAGCAATAAAAACTGGGGTTTCTGGTGCGAGCA
>CAYXWP010000060.1:0-3735 GCA_964468845.1 uncultured Candidatus Saccharibacteria bacterium
CTATTAGAGATGAATTCCGGGTTCATGTGCTATATACGAAAGAAATAAAACCATTAGGTGAGCATGAAGATACGCATCTTTTATCATTAGCATGGGGCATTTCGATAGCTCTTTTTCAAGAGGGATTAGCAGAGTTTATGGTTGGACATGCGTGGGACGGCAAACCCCATATTTATTACGTTAAGGAAGGGTACGAGAAAAAATTTTTTCCACCACTATCTGATTTTTTTGAGCACGAAACATGGCTGAAAACAGACGATTCTAAGCCACTATATTTCTATAGTTTAATAGGTGCGTTTACAACTTATTTGATAAAAAGATACGGTATAGACAAATATAAAGAACTATATAAAAATACAAGCCGATTAAAAAATAAAACTGAAAATCAATCAGCCTTTGAAAGAATTTATGGGTCTATAGAAGTCATTGAAAAAGAGTTTTGTATGGCCTTAATTTAGCGGGTTTTAAACTCTGCTCCACAATCTTTTTATATTCTTCAAAACTTTCCATGCCCAACTCAGCACGCCTCCCCTCAAGATTTTCTGGTTGTTCGATATCGATATATTTTAATACACCATTTTCATTAATATTATATTGTGTGCCGTAAAGTTGGGGTAAGTTTTGTATAACTCTACTTTTGTCTATCATATAAGCAATATCCCTTCTTTCTATTTTAGAAGGGTCTATATTTTGTAAGGTTTTTATAGATTGATTTAATAATTCAATATCTCCAGAATGTAGCACAACCAACACAGTTGCTTTGTATGCTTTGTGCGATGTAAAGTCGATTGTTGGGAATCCGATTTTTGCAATAATTTCTTTGACTGTTTCAACATTTTTTCTATTTATTTCAACATGCTCTAAGACTGTAATTTTTCCTGCTCTAAATTCTTTTATTGCCTGCTGGTCAGACATTAGTATCTTTTCGAGGATAAGTGTACTTTCTTTAATTAATGTGGCATCCATGCTGATACTATACTACTTTGAAAAGAAAAAGACATGCCTATATAAATGGATAAATAGCCTAGTCAAATTAGTAATTCAAATTTGGAAGGGAAACTGATTAATGAAATCACCCCACTATGTAGAACATGACCAATTTTTGGTCACATCTTGCTACCTAGCATGAAACTACTCTCTTCTAAGGCCTGATGAATTCCAATTTTTAAAATATTTTTCTGAAAATGGGCAGTGTCTCGTTCAGGATGTATGATTTTAAGAATTCTTCTCATTAATATATTTTTCTTTTTCCTCGTGTGACATGCCCCTCACATCCATATTGTATTTAAGATGCGTAATCTCGTGTTGTATCACTTCCTCAATATTTTTAAGTCCTCTGGTGCAAATAAATATTTTATCTGGTGGAGTGTATGAACCCCATGTACCAGATGATAGCCAATAGCAAGTTACTGGGAAGTCAGTTTCAATTTTTGGGCCGGTTGGTAAATTGAACCAGAATTTAATCATTTTAAATATACATGGTTTAAATGCCACAATCTTTTTTTCCTCGAGCCAATGCGCATTTCTCATATTTCTATACGCCCATATCAAGTCCCATCTAAGGCTATATTTATATTGTACTTGCTTCATGTTAGATTGATTTTAGCATAAAAAAACTGACACACTCTCTAAATTCGGGAGTAAAAATTAAGAAATGCTCGAGGTTCTTTGTTTCAATATTTTCTCTTCTGGACAGTATATTTTACGAATATTACCAGCTATATAAAAAGAGCCAGTTATGAGCAATGCGTCATTTTTGCTCAATACTTTTTTGGCAGAGTTAAAAGCTTGCACAGGATCACCAAAAAAAGATATTTTATTTTTTTCGAAAAAATTTAGCGCAAAATCCATTATTTCTTTTGGATTGACACATGACCTACCACCAACACTAAATCTTGTTACATATAAAATATCTATTTTAGGCAAGATTATATTTAATATCCCTTTCCAATCCTTATCTGCGGATATGGCAATTATTCCGATAAGTTTCTTATATTTTATTCTCTCTAGATTGTAAATTGTACTTTCCATTTTTGAAATATTGTGAGCGCCATCAATTATTATAAATGGATTTTTTCTTATTATTTCAAAACGTGCAGGCAGTGATTTTGGTATAATAATATCTTTTAAATCTTTTATTATACCAATATCTTTACAAATATATCCGGCCAACAGCTTGTTTCTCTCATTATAATTTAATTCACAAACTTCACATTTATTAAATATAGCATCGACTTTTTGACATTCATTTTTAAAAATATCTAAAATATTTTCATCTTCTTCTGTTGTAAAGAAATGACTTCCTTTTTTAATTATTCCTGCTTTGTCTAGTGCTATTATTTCTTTTGTTCCACCTAATATTTGAGTGTGATCGAGTCCAATATTTGTGATAGCTGTTACAAGGGGTTGCTTAATGATATTCGTTGCGTCATATCTACCTCCGAGACCGACTTCTAGTATCACATATTCGCACTTTTCTCTTTTAAAGTACAAAAGTGCAATAGCAAAAATTATTTCGAAATAAGACGGAATTCCATGTCGGCCGTAAACCATCGCTTTATCAATATGTGGTTTAAGATATTCTACTATACTAGCAAATATGTTTGGATCAATATATTTTTCTCCAACCTGTATCTTTTCTATGGTACTTGTTACGAATGGAGAAGTGAATAATCCAGCTCTTTTTCTATTTTGAACCAAAGTATTGTGCACTAAAGAGGACACACTACCTTTTCCAGCTGTTCCTGTAATATGTATATATTTTAAATCTTTTTCCGGATTACCTATATCATTTAGGAAGTCCTGCATACGCTCGATAAATATTTCAGGATTTGGATGCGACTTTAAATTTGTTTTTTGATAGGAACCAGAGATATTATTTAAACTCTCTAAATATTCAATAGCTTCATAATATCTATTATGCTTTTTTGATTTCATTCCGATAATATATATTAATTTGATTATTATTACAATTTGGGTGGGGTTTGGTGAGGGGGGGGAAAGGCAAAAGACCCTGTATTCTTTGTGGAGTTGGAGATGGCAGTGTAGAATGATTGAATGACAAAAACCTTGCCACTATCCTGGAGCCCGCAGGCCCTCGAAGCGCTGAGAATAATGAACGAAACCCAAGACAATCTTTTTCTCACTGGGCGGGCGGGTACTGGTAAATCAACCCTACTTAATGAATTCGAAAAAACGCATTGCAATACTTGCACCAACGGGCGTGGCGGCGGTAAATGTTAATGGACAGACGATACATTCATTTTGTGGATTTAAGCCGGATATTACTCTGAAAAAAGTTAAACGCTTGCCAGAGGGAAACAAAAAGATAAAAGTTCTAGAGAAACTAGATACTATTGTTATCGATGAAATATCCATGACTAGAGCCGATCTCTTGGATTGCTTTGACAAATTTTTAAGATTAAATAGAAAGGATGCAGCGCTGCTACCATTTGGCGGTCTTCAAATTATTTTTATCGGTGACCTATTCCAACTCCCACCCGTGGTCAATTCCCAAGAGAAAAATATTTTTGAAAAAATGTATGATAGTCCGTATTTTTTTAGTGCAAAATCTTTTTTACCCACACTTTTTCATTTTATAGAACTCGAGCAAGTGTATCGTCAGCTTGATGATAATTTTATTCGCCTCCTCAATACAATTCGCGATAATAGTGTAAGCAAAAAGGAGTTGGGGGAATTAAATAAAAGATATACTCAGGACGAGAATGATTATTT
>CAYXWP010000061.1:0-1836 GCA_964468845.1 uncultured Candidatus Saccharibacteria bacterium
CTTTTTTCATAAGTGACAGAAACTATACCAGAATCCTCATTTTTTTGCAATGTAACCAAGTAAATATTGCTTCTTATAGCCCCTGCAAAGGATCGATCATTGTACGCTGTATGGTATCGGCCTTTGCCATAACTTGATTCCCATAAGTACAAGTATTTCCCCCAGTTCCATAATACTTACATGCAGCTTTCTTTTCTCCAGTATAGCTACCATTTATCGCTCCAAGATCTGTCAAATAAAATGCGGAAGCAGCAAATGCATGCTCTGGATTCCATGGATCAGGTGTTGATACACCAAGGGCATTTGAAATACGTTTTACAAACAACTGCCAAGTTGATGGGATAAACTGTGAAGGTCCCATTCCACCTCCAAAGCCTCTACCTTTATAATATTTAGTACTACCAATAGGGCAAGAAACTGCGGTTGTTGTCCAATCTTTGCCGAGCGCATTTGTGATACTTATAAATGGTTCTGTGTCGCGTGGCGCCTTCATAACCTGCTCAAAGAGTGTGCCTGAATTCTTACCTACCCCATCACCCGTTGTTCTATTTGTCACATAGCAAGAACCAACATTCGCACCCAGATTACTTTCTTGCATAACTATAGCCAAAAGAAATGCTGGTCTTATGCCTGTAGCTCTCTGTGCCTCTTGAGCAAATTTCAGAGCATCTCCGAAGGGAATCGGCTTTGATCCTCCCGCAAGTGCAAACAACGCCGCCCTTATCTGCGCAGCTTTTGCCTTCTTTTCTGCCAATACCTTTGCATAAGTCTTTTCACTTCCCTTACTTGAAGCAAGTAACTTTTGCTTCTCATTCTCATCAGCCTGAATATTTTTCCTCTCAGATTCTATAGTTGCCCTTGCATCCATTTCTTTGTTCTTTCTTTTATCAAGGGCGTCTTTTTCACTTTCAGTCTGTGACTTATCATCTCTAATTTGCTCAAAAGTAATTTTTAATGATTCTCTCACAGACTCAAAATCATCAATATCTGTTAGGAGTGTTGTTAGGCTAGATTTTGACAAAAGAAATTCTGGCATTGATATCGAATCAACTTCATTTGTTTTACGCATTATCTGTGCCAAAGTTTCTTTACCCCTATCTATTCTATTTTCTAAACCATTTATCTGTTGTTGTTTTTTTGTAATGTCTTTACCCAAAGATTCTATCGATAGATTTTTTGCCTTAATATTTAATTGGGCAGCCTTTATTTTTGTATCTAAAATCTTAATATCACGTTGCAATGAAGCGCTTTGGTTTTGGGTTGCAGTCAATATTTTTTCTGTTTCCGCTTGTTCTTTCAAGACTTGTGCCAATTCTTCCTGCAATCTAGCTTCCCTTTGAGCATTTGTTTCAGCGACTTGAGCATGGAGAAAAGAAGGGGAAAAAAGAGGTGTGAAAAAAACCATAACAATAAAAAATACCCTCATCATTGAATTCATCTGTCTATTCTATCACATTGCCTGCAGGACAAACAAAAAAGGCTTTTGTAAGCCTTTTTGTATCTATTAGTTCCATTGTTTCCTTTTGTTTTCTGTCCTTATTTCTTCACTTCAGCTGTAGCTTCTGCACCTTCTTCACCTTCCTTTTCAACCTTGCCCTTCTTTTCAACTTCAATTGTAGACATGTCTATTGGTTTTACTTCTTCAACTTCTTCCTTTGGCATAGAAACTGAAGCTAGAATCTCATCTAAACCTGAAACAAGTGACACGCCTGCTGGAAGTTTGATATCCTTTGCTGTAACAGTACTTGATAGCTCAACAAGTGATGAGATATCTACTACAAGTTCCTTTGGCAAATCCTTTGGAGCTGCTTCGATCTCTAGATCTCGAGCCACTTT
>CAYXWP010000061.1:1846-3612 GCA_964468845.1 uncultured Candidatus Saccharibacteria bacterium
AATATTAACCTTAACTTTCTTTCCTTTTTCAATAACATAAAAATCAGCATGTCTTGGTGCGCCTGTAACAGGATGTACATCGATGTCGTGGATAAGAGCTTCGTGCTCCTTGTCACCTTCTTTTAGAATAATAACTGAAGACTCTCCGGCCTTTTTGAAAACTTTAATAAATTCCTTAGTTGAAACCACTACTGAAGTAGACTTCTGTTTTGGTCCATAAAGTACAGCAGGAATACTGCCACTCTCTCGAAGAGTTTCTGGTTTTACTTTAATATCTCGTGGTTCTACAGTTAATGTAAGCATGGGGACTATTATATACAGATATAGAAAAAAGTCAAAATTATTGGGCCTGTAGTATATAATTCACTATAAAGTAGGTAGACAGAGCATTTACTATAATGGTACAGATAAATATTACGTAAACGGATTTAGGCAATATAACTTCTTGTTTATGTTTGGACATATTTTTTATTTATTTAATTAATTATTTTTCAGCTAAAGTGTGAGTTGGTAGTCCTGCGGCGTAGATTTGTTGAATTTCTGAACTCAATAATGACTTAGAATACAGAGCCGTGTCATCGATACTTCCGAATGCTCTGAAGTTGCAACAATTACCCCCAATGCCAAAAAAACTTTTGGCAACCATATTAATTGATCCTGTAGTGAGAGTTCCAGACAGCTTACCATTTAAATATAAATCCATTTTTATTTGATCTGTAGCGACAGGTGTCACAACCAATGCTAGATGATACCATTTGTCAGGCTTTATGGTTGCAGTGCTTGTGTCAACATATGTTATGCCAGAGATATGAACTTTTCCATAGATTACACCATTCCCGGCGATAATTGAAGTCAGGAGCATATTTGGATTATCACCGATTCCAACAACAAGACTGCTCGACACAGGAGATGATGCTTGTTTATACCATGCAGTTAAAGTGTAATCTCTAGATCCAACCGCATTACCTATCCTCAAATCATTCAGATAAGTCCCTACACCCGCTAAACTTGCGCTGTTCGCGACACTAAACTGTTTACCTCTTTTATATAAATCTGTATCGTCAATAATACTCAACCCTTCTGATGCGGGAAGTGACATTGTTCCTCCAAAGGTACCTTTATTAGCAGTTACAGAGGGTAAAGCATTGGCATCATCAAAATCAAAATATATAACTGCATTATCATACAAAGCAGCCCTTGTGTGACTTGCGAAAGTCTTACCAGCTGCAACATCTGCTTTCCCCCTCGCCGTATTTAAACTCGCCAGCACCACAGATGAAAGTAAACCAATTATAGAAATCACTACAAGTAATTCTATAAGTGTAAAACCTCGATTATTTGAATTTTTCATATTGTTAAAATTAAAAAACAAAAAAATAAATAACTAACGCTGTTAATAAAAAATTAAATAACACAACCCCACCTAAAATAACCCCCGCTTGTGACTCATCTTTAATAATGCCTTTCCGAATAAGCCAAGCGGTCATACCAGAAGTCTGTGGCTGGTTAAATGTGGGTTGAGATCTAAACTGAGGCTGGTCTGTTTCAAATTGAATATTTTCTGGCATATGTTTAAATATTATACCACAATGTTTCTTGGTGCGAGACCCTCCATACAGTCGACAATATTCTGGGCGGACACAGTAGACATTTCAAGTCTTGCCTCCTCGGTTGCCGAAGCAATGTGTGGAGTAAGCACAACATCAGGTAATTTTGCTAAACCTCTAGCGAGATATGGTTCGAATTCAAAAACATCGAGTCCCGCC
>CAYXWP010000062.1:0-3588 GCA_964468845.1 uncultured Candidatus Saccharibacteria bacterium
GTTATTTTCATAGACTTTAATTGATTTGATTCTTATTAAAAAACCCCTCAGGGGGTAGTAATTAACATACTACCCCTTCATATCGATATAGTCAATAGAGTGTACTAGTCCATAACTATAATAAGCCACCGCTGTATCAGGATACCAAAATATTAATTATTGGTTAACAGTCTTAAGAAAATCTAAAATCGCTGGGTCTTTTGACCCAAGCGCAACTGCTTTTTTATAGTAGAAAATCATTTTTTCTCTATTATTCATAAGCCGGTAGAGGGCGCCTAGATTTTGGTATTGTCTATAGGTATTTGGATCTAACTGAATTGCTTTTTCTAGAGTCGCTTGCGCTTTTTGGTATTGCCCTGTATTCGTGTAATAAATACCAAGATTATTGTACGCATTAGCATAATTTGGATTTATCTCTATGGCTTTCTTGTAACTGTCAGCCGACTCATCTTGTCTACCAGTAGAATCAAGGACGATCCCGAGATTGTTATAGGCATTCGATAGTCGCGGTTCGAGAGCAATAGCTTTCCTAAAATATTTTTCTGCTTGCTTGTAATCTTCTCTATCCATATACATTAGTCCAAGGTCGTTATAAGATCTTCCGTCTATACTAGGCATTTTCAATAGTTCTGTTTCCAAAGCCTTTGATTTTGCATACAGACCGAGTTCATTATAGAGACCGATCACACGACTTATGTGCCGAGCATTGGGGTCAAGTTCCATAGCAATTTTAGCTTCAGTCAATGCACTCTTCGGATCATAATATTTCTGATCATAAATAATAGAGAGATTTAAGTGACTCGGTGCATATCGAAAATCGTAGAGCAGAGCTTTTTTATATAGATCAAATTCAGTCTTCGTGTCATTCCTGAACACTGCAATTATTGCTAGTGCATTATAAAAACTTGCATAACGAGGCTCAATCTTCAAACCCTCATTTATGACATTTTCCGCTTCATCAAGTTGATTTTTATCCTGATAATACGAAGCGAGAGTTAAGTACTGATTTAAATCTTCAGGAAATTCTTTGATTGAAAGTTCCATATAGCGGATAAACTCAGCGTCATTACTTAGTGCAAGATTTGCACGAGCAATATCACTATAGAGCAAAGGACTTTTAACTGTCGGGTCGTTCACGATTTCTTTGTATATTGAGAGAGCTTGGTCATACTGTTTCATTCCGTGATAAGTAAGCCCTAAATGATATTTCAGAATCGTAGAATCAGGATTATTAGATATTGCACTCTGAAGTATATCCACAGATTTCTGATAGTCACCTTTTTTAAGCCTTAAATCCAATGCTTCTTTTACAACCTGAATCATATCATCAGACATACCAACATATGGATTGTATGTTTGCAAAGAACGATAGGTAAATGCATCGTCAAGTGACCCAGTACCGAGAAGTTGATCAGTAGATGCTGAAACAGAGTGAAGTGTCTTATAAGTATTTATGTTGTCACGAAATCCTGAAATAAGATTTTCGTTGTCTGTTTCAAAAGCTTTTTTATAGATATCATAAATATATTCTCCGTCACCAACTCCAGTTCCGTTCGAATTGAACTTTTCCGGATCAGTCTTATATATTTCTTTCTCCGCTATGTCGGTCAATCCATCTTTATCTTTGTCAGGATCTTGCAGAAGGTAAAGATAAATACTGTGACCAATGGTATCGACTTTTCTATCTATATATTTCTTCACGACCCGCCCTGGGATTGAAGCGTCACTTGGATTATAAACAAAATAGACAATCCCACCGACAACTACAAAAAAAATAAGAATGAGGACTGAAAGGAAAACTACAATTGAGACTGGGAAGGTCGGCTTATTCATTAATTTTATAAACCATAACGAGAGCTATTTTTTCCTAAAACGGTAGTTTTAAGAACATTGGTAATTTTATTTGCATCAGCAAGAGAGAGTCCTTGTAGGATAATACCTGCAAATCCAAACGCCTGGTGACCACGTCGACTAACTATTATTTGTTGTTGAGCAGCATTTTCAATAACGACTTTAGCGAGTCCAAAAAGTCTCTCAATAATACCCTGTTTAACTGTTACATCCTGAATTGAGGAGTAAGGCATATGCTTTTCTGAAAGGCTAATGACCCCTTCCTTGTAATAAATATGATCTGCTGTGAAATTAAAGGCATAATTTTTCTTCCATAAAAAGAGTGTGATTGTTCGTACAATCATTGTGAGGATTCCTAACGCAATCCAACCTAGCACCAAATAGACCCAATAATCCACGATTGATATATCCTTGGATTTTCCAAAGAAAATAAGGATAATAAGAGCAGGAAAAGCAAAGGATCCTATTAGCCTACTGAATAGGGTTACGGCAGTCCATTTACCTGAGAGTGGGTAGGTATTGCTTGATATGTTCTCACTTAGATTGATTGTTGACGCCTGAGGTTGTGAGGGTGGTGTCTGATTAAGCGGTTGTGCTGTGACGTTACTCTGAACATTATTTTTACCAGCACTTGAGACTTTGTTTAATAGAAATTGCTTTAATCCTTCGGCTGCAGCCTGATCTACTCCATCAATATGAGCTTCTATACCTGAGGCCGCCGTAGTGCTTGCGATATGCACGTCGTATAAACCCATAATACGATCAAGGATATCTTGATCGACATACACGTCCTGAATCTTTTGCCACTGAACATGAATTTCCGCAGGAGCAAACACACCTTTTTTGATCGTGATGAAATGTTCTTCACCATCATAGTAATAACGCTTGATGTAAACTTTTATATACCATGAATAGAAACCGATATGGAGAGTGAGAATAATCAAAAAATATCCAATGATACCGACTACAGCAGTTAGATTGTCTGTATGTTCGGGAAGAATGCCCAGAGCAAGAAGACCGAAAATAAGCATCGCTCCGATAAATCCACCCACAAATATATCCGCAAGAAATATCTGAATGATTTGACTCAAAATCTTCTTCCAGAGTTTTCTAGGACTTAATGGAAATTGCTGTTGTAAAGCGCTTTGTGAGTTCATAATTATGTCTTACTTTATCGTATCTCGTAAGTGATAGACACTGTCGAAGTAATTTTCTGCTCACCTGTTGGAACTTGTGGCGCAGCTGCCTGGTTTTTCATAGACACAACATCCGCACTCATAGCCTCTCCTCTTCCGTATAAGTAAGGCATGTCACCACTTGAATCATAGAAGCTTGTTATTCTTACAAGTCTTACTCCCAAATCCTTTGCAATCTTCTCTGCCTTTGTCTTTGCGTCAGCAATTGCTCTTTCGCGTGCCACAGCTTTTACAGAATCAATGTCATCAATTGTAAATGAAAGACCGTTCACTGTTTGTATGCCTGCTGTACCGATAGTATCAAATAAATCTCCGGCCTTTGCTAAATCCCTTACTTTTACCTCAATACTTTGAGCAACATCATATCCAGTTAATACAGACTTGCCTCCTGGACATCCGAAAGATGTACATGCTGGTTGCGTGTATTCGTAATGTGGATTTATATTATATGAAAGTGTCTTTATATCCTTCTCAGCAACACCTCCCGCCTTCACCGCCTTTAATGCATTATTTATTTTCTCTGTAGCTTTTGTTTGTGCTT
>CAYXWP010000063.1:0-3523 GCA_964468845.1 uncultured Candidatus Saccharibacteria bacterium
TCAAAAACTTGAGTTTTTGTTTCTTGTAATGTATAGTATTAAAACTATGTCATTTACATATCAACCAAAGAAAAGAAAGAGGGCAAAGACACATGGATTTCTTGTGAGATCAAAGTCTTCTACAGGACGAAACGTCTTGAAACGACGTCGAACAAAAGGCCGCAAGAAGATAGCTGTCTAAAGCCTATATTATGCTCCCTCGCTCAAAGAGGATCTCAATTCAATTATTTAAGGATATTGTTCATAAGGGTGAAGTCATTCACTCCCCTTATTTCGTTGCCCGTTGTGTAAAAAGCGACAAAAAGAGCCGTTTTGCGGTGTCTGTATCAAAAAAAGTGGCCAAGACAGCGGTGTTGAGGAATAAAATAAGAAGGCAGGTATATTCAATTATTAAAGACATTTTTCCCTCACTTACTGCGAATCAAAAAGTGGTTTTAATGATGAAAAGTGGAGTGGACAAGGTTCCACTAGGCTCCATTAAAAAAGAAATAGAAAAAACCTTTGTTAAATGCGGTCTTTTAAAGTAGAATACTGAGTATGTCTTATTTATATCATACGTTCGTTTTTAACCCTCTTTATAACTCTCTAATCTACCTAATGGACGTATTCCCATGGATGGATGCAGGAATTGCTGTAATAGTACTTACGATAGTCGTAAGACTAATACTATTCCCTCTTTCAAAGAAAGCTATTGTTACTCAGGTTAGGATGAAGGAGATTGAACCAGAATTAAACCGCCTTAAAAAAACAGTTACAGACAAGCAACAGCAGGCTTTGAAGGTAATGGCTTTATATAAAGAAAAAGGGGTCAATCCATTTTCAAGTTTTCTCGTTTTGCTTATACAACTTCCAATCATCTGGGCACTTTATTCTATTTTTATAAAGTCAGGCTTACCAGCTGTTCAGGCTGGATTGCTATATAGTTTCGTGTCTGTTCCTGTGCCAGACATGCTTTTTATTGGACTATTTGATGTGGGTGCAAGAAGTATCCCCCTTTCAATAATTGCTGCCATTGCACAGTTTTTCCAATTACACTATTCTCTGGCTTCGACTGGAAGTACTACCAAGCCTGGAGAAGCTCCTTCCCAAATAGATATGGCGCAAAACATGATGAAGAATATGAAGTACATATTTCCATTCATGGTTTTCTTTATTTCCTACAAAATATCAGCCGTAGTCGCTCTATATTGGGCTGTAAGTAGTTTGTTTACCCTCGGCCAAGAACTTGTCGTTAGAAGGCATTTAAAGAAGCATCAACCGCTATAGAGGAAGACATAAATTGAAGCTCAGGAGTGCAGAAACTTTTTGCTAAAAGTTTCTTAATCCTCGGCCTCTTCGGCCTGCGGACACTCCTTCAATATAATTTATGTCTTCTTTGTGTTACTGATTCAAGTCTAGTGCCCAAAGCGTAAGGTCGTTTTTGTTTATAAAATACAAATAGTTTTCTTTTGGATCAAGTGTTAGTTGTGTTGCGTCTATTAGTTTGTTTGAAAGATTAAGTAGATTAGCTATCAAATGAACCTCCCCTGTTGTGACATCTAGATGCCAGATTTTGTCTACAAAAGATATCTTACCCTTATACCAATCATCAGGATATGTTCCTGCAGGTATGTCGTTTGGAACAGCACAATATAGTTCATTTTTTCTTAAGGCACTCCAAACACATTTATCTGCTAATGTATTAAACATCACTTCACTTGAAACGGACTTGTTCGTATCGAATATAGATGTAGAAATTGTTTTACCCCCAGCTGAGTAGACGACAGTTTTTGCATCTCTACTCATTTTTACCGAAAGACCACGTATTCCACCAATTATTTTTCTTGAAGCACCAGTTTTTGCATCAATACCGTATGAATACCCTGAAAGTAAGCCAGAACCCTTTGTAGTCATTGTGAGATTAGATGCTTCAGGCCAGTCGATATTCATCTGCGTTAGTGGAGTGTCAATTACTTTTACTTTATTTTTTTCATCAAGTGAAGAAATATAGCCAACTCCATTCCCACTCTCTATATTCCATGTGAAGATCTTGTCGCCAAGTGGCGAAATTGCTACTTGGTCGATGTACGTTGATAGGTATCTCCCCTTTGTTTCAAACGGAGTTGTAGAGGACGCTGTGGAGGTTGCAACTTTTCTTACCTCGGCATAGAAATTTGTAACTGTATCAGTGTTGTCTTTTAGATATCTAACAACTAAAGCTGTTAAGTTTTTATTCCAGAATGCCTCATATATTTTTGGTAATGTGGTGTTTGATATTTTCTCTACGTCTAAATTCAAATCATTTGCTTGGAAGACGTGTCCTGTTCCCCTATCAACAAACCTGACGATAGTTTGGTCAATTGTTGTACTCGCAAAAGTTGAAGGTCTTACTTTGGTCGTACTTGCGGACATTCCAGCAACAGGGGTAAGACTTAATTGACGAAGATGTGGTTGCTTAAACTGTGAGTTGATCTGGCTTGGATTGCTTGTGTTGTTTGTGGTAGATGAGACGTTTCCAGTTGAGGTGGAAGTTCTAACAGGGTTTCTTCCAAAAGGTGAAAATCCGTTGTTCGTTGTTGTGGTTGGTTCGCTATTGTTTATTGTAGGTGCTGGAGTGTAGAAAAATAGCCAATATGCCCCTGCCCCGATGGCTAGTATGACAATTGTTATTATGATTATAAAGGTTGATTTACGCATGGTTATTTCTTGTTTAAAACAGAGTTAATTTGTTTTATTCTTATCTCCACTATTTTTTTATACTCGTCCTCACTAACTCCAGCGGTAGTCATATAATGTTTAGCACTTTCTGTACTCGTTAAGTTTTTCATTTCTGCAGCGAGTCTAGTTTGTAGGTATTTTGTATTGTCAACATATCCTGTTACTTGAGGGGCGCTGTACGTACTTCCTTGGCTATAGATTGCCTTTCCATGAGTCTTTACTTTCTCGTTTAAAAGATATGATGCTTCAACGGACTGTATATAAAAATCTCTTTGGTTTGCAAGCATCTGGGCTTGTTGAGGGTCTGTCTTTCTAACCTTGTTTATTTTATCGTTGTATTGATTTTGAATCGCGTTCGGTGTGTCTATAGGAAGGTTGCCGTTTTTATCAGGAATATTTCTAACTTGTTCTGCTTCAGGATTGTAATATTGCTTCAAATTGCCAAGATCACTTTCTGTTGGATCCTTAAGCGTCATGATATTTACAGCACGCTCATAGTCAATTGAACCACTCTGTTTTGCAACAGAGGATTGTATCAGGTTATTGTTTTGAGCAATTTCTTGTTTAAGCCTTTCAAGCTCGACACTTTCTTCGTTCGTCCTCTCTCCATCCTTAGTTTCAATCTCTGAAATTCTTGCTAATTTTTGCTCATTACTATTTTGCAAGTTTTCAATATTTTGTTGTGCCTCAAGGGAGAATCGAGCTATGTCCGAAGCTAACTCTTTGTTGAAACTTTCCATCTGTGCGATTAATTTTGCGGTTTCAATTTTGGGAATCGTTGTATTTATCTCGACAAGTCTAGGGTCTATAGTTCTAAGTATTAAAT
>CAYXWP010000064.1:0-3478 GCA_964468845.1 uncultured Candidatus Saccharibacteria bacterium
CCCCGTACGATCCGCATACGCCTATGCGGGAGTGCGGGGAGGAGGTCATTTGTTTAGGAAAGTGTGTGGTACGACTTATTTCACTTATGAGCAGTAATCAGCGAATTAGTGAAATAGTAGTACTCTTGTGGTATAGTACAGGGATAAAAATTTATTACACATATTTATGGAAATCCTTGCAAAACTTTTCGGAAGTTCTACAAAAGTTAAGTTAATGAGACTTTTTCTTTTTAATCAGGAGACAACCTACTCATTTGCAGATTTAATTGCCAGAACAAGATCTGTTCAAAAAGATGTAAAGAAAGAGATTCTAGGGCTAACAAATGTCGGCCTGATAAAAAAGAAAAACTCTGTTAGAGATATTATCGTTAAGAAGGGAAAGAAAACATCTGTAAAGAAAAAACAGGATATTGGATTCATCCTTGATCAGAAATTTCCCTATTTGCAGGCCTTAAAAAATCTTCTCATTACAGTTAGCTTACATGCAGACGATAGTCTTGTTAGGAAATTTTCTGGAGCGGGAAGATTGAAACTATTTATCGTCTCTGGAGTTTTTATACAAGACTGGGATACGAGAGTTGATTTGCTCATTGTCGGTGACGATTTGAATTTTAATCGAATTGATTTGATTATTAAATCCATTGAATCTGAAATTGGTAAGGAGATAACATACTCTGCTTTTGAAACAGGTGACTTTGAATATAGATACGGCATGCATGATCGACTAATAAGAGATATTATTGATTTTCCACACGTTACCCTCGTCAACAAATTGGAAATTAGCGAAAAGTAAGCTCGGTGAGAATAGGTCTGATTCTATCCACAGTATTTGCTTATACTCTTTCTATCTATGTTATAATATAATGTATTATCATTATTAATTATTAATTAGTTAAATAAATAACATGAATTTTGTAGAAAACTGGGGTGAAGTATTCACTCAATCATTGCAGGGTATTTGGTTTGGAGTTGCAGATTTTGTGCCCGTACTTGTAATTGCAATAATAATTTTTGCAATTGGTTGGGTTCTCGCTTCTCTTATCGAAAAGCTTGTAGAAGGACTTTTCAAAACATTAAAAGTTGACGCAGCTCTAAAGAGCGCAGGACTTGAAGATGTTGTAAAGCGTTCTGGATACAATTTAAACTCAGGCCGTTTCGTAGGATCTTTAGTTAAGTGGTTTGTGATAGTTGTATTTTTAATTGCATCATTCGATATTCTTGGTTTAAGTCAAGTTAATGCTTTCTTAAATGAAGTAGTTCTAATGTACCTTCCTCAGGTTATAATCGCTGTACTTGTACTTATGGTTTCAGTTGTTATTGCAGACGCAGTACAAAAGATTGTTATTGCATCTGCTAGAGCTGCTCACGTAAAGTCAGCAATCCTTCTAGGTCATATTTCAAAGTGGTCAATTTGGATATTTGCTATTATCGCAGCACTATTCCACCTAGGAATTGCTTCAGCACTTATTCAGACATTGTTCATGGGTATCGTTGTTGCTCTTGCTATTGCCTTCGGACTTGCTTTCGGTCTAGGCGGAAAGGAAGTTGCGGGAAGATTGCTTGAGAAAACAATTCACACAGTTTCAGATAAGGAGTAAACTTTTACAAAACTTTACAAGAAAAAGCACCCGATTTTCATAAAAAGGGTGTTTTTTCTTTGCAAGATTGTGATATAATAATTCAATATGAAATTTGTAATTATTTGTACTGCCATCGCAATTATAGTCGGTTTCTTTTGGGGAATGAGTTTGGGCTATATGGCGCCAGTAATTGTACCTTTAATTGCAGGGGTTTCTACGGCAGTTGGAAGTTTTATTATTTTCGCTATTTATGATCATTTCACAACAAAAGAATAACTAATATAGCGTAGACTTCATTTTCCTATTGACTTTATTTTGCCCTTCGTATACACTATCTCCTACACAGAAATATGTTAAGAAATCACTTATTTAACCGGCCATAATTACGCTTGAATAAAGTGTAGAAATGAGCCGTTAAAAAAACGGTTTTTTTGTAACAAATCTGGGGTAAAACCTGGATATCAGAGCGACTGACACATTGACAATTTAATACCAGAACGATTTCAACAATCAGGAGGTCGTTCTGGAAAAAAGGTAATACTAGGATGTGTGTATATTATGAGGGTTTTTTCGAATATATACATTGAATAGTAAGTTGTAAGTTGTAGACAAATAATTGTGGTTTTTAGATTTCCTAATGGGAAATTTAAGAGCATATGGTGGATGCCTTGGCTTCTAAGAAGCGATGAAGGACGTGGCGTGGCGACGATATGTTTCGGGGAGGTGCCTAGCAACCTTTGATCCGAAAATCTCCGAATGAGGAAACTCTCTGACTTCGAGTCAGAATTAACATGCTTGACATGTTAATGCGCACCCAGGGAAGTAAAACATTTCAGTACCTGGAGGAATAGAAACAAATATGAATTTCGTAAGTAGCGGCGAGCGAAAGCGGAACAGCCCAAACTCAACCTTTATCGTATTGTAGGACGCAAGTCTTATGATGCGATAAAGGTTGGGGGTAGTAAGGTGAGGACGTACCATTTATGGTAGAAAAGTTACAAAATTTTTTGATAGAAGAATCTGCTGGAAAGCAGAGCCCCAGAAGGTGATAGCCCTGTAGTCGAAATCAAAAAATCTTTTTTGTTCTCATTCTTGAGTACCTCGAGACACGAATGGCTCGGGGGAATCTGCCGGAACTAACCGGTAAGGCTAAATATTCTAGAAGACCGATAGTGAACTAGTACCGTGAGGGAAAGGTGAAAAGCAGCCCGGTAAGGGCGATGAAATAGACCTGAAACCATATGTTTACAAGGAGTAGAAGAGGTAGCACACAGAGCGCATAAGCGTGTCTTGTGTGTTGTGTGTGCTACCTCGACTGCGTGCCTATTGAAGAATGAGCCAACGAGTTGATGCATGTTGCAGGCTAAGCGCGAGAGCGTGGAGCCATAGGGAAACCGAGTGTGAATAGCGCGTTAGTAGTATGCATCAGACCCGAAGCCAGATGAGCTTGCCTTGAGCAGGTTGAAGTTTGTCGAAAGACAGATGGAGGACCGAACGCTAGAGTTGTGCAATTCTCTGCGATGACTTGAGGTAAGGAGTGATAAGCTAATCGAATCTGGTAATAGCTGGTTCTCTCCGAAATAGCTTTTGGGCTAGCGTCGAGATTACTTTTGAGGGGTAGAGCACTGGAAGATTCTGACAGGTCGAAAGATCACAGAACCTATCAAACTCCGAATACTCAAAATAAACTTCTCGGCAGTTAGACGGTGGGGGCTAAGCTCCATGCGTCAAAAAGGAAACAGCCTAGATCTCCATTTAAGGTCCCTAAATCTATGTTAAGTACACTTAAGGTGGTTGAATTTCTCAAACAATGAGGATGTTGGCTTAGAAGCAGCCATCATTTAAAGAAAGCGTAACAGCTCACTCATCGAGAGATTCTGCGCCGAAGATAATCGGGG
>CAYXWP010000065.1:0-3339 GCA_964468845.1 uncultured Candidatus Saccharibacteria bacterium
CATTGTTCACCGGACTGACAACAGAACCTCTGCAGATTACTCCTCCTGCCGAATTGACGATGCTTCCAACAGTGGTTGTTTGCTTTTCGAAAATTACTGAAGTGTGTCCACCTGCGATTGTGTCCAACAATGTTTTGTTCATAACAGAAACTTCGTTATTACAATGACCATTACTTTCCCGTCATGGAAAAGCGTTCGCTATAATTCTATAACGATTATTTATATATTGATATGCCACTTATGCACCTGCTAACTTATCCGCCCACCCCGTGGACTCTACTCACCTATTTCGCTTCCTTATCTGGCTCATGTATTCCAAAAGTATTTCCTTCTGTATCGATATAATATCCTTGCCAAGCCATTCCCATAATTGCGAACTTGGGCATTGCTAGCATTCCTCCAGCCGAAAGAATTTTACTTTCTATTTTATCAAAATCCTCCACAAGCATAGTACAAACGAAAGCATTAGCCCCGCATTCTTTTGCCGGCATTTTTGCAGGTCTTAAAAGCATACCCCCATTTATCCCCATTTCTTTACTATCCTTCACTGCAGTCATTATCATCCAATATTTTTGCTCCCCGCCTTTCCATTCTTCAATTTGCCAACCAAAAACATCCGTGTAAAATTTTATCGCACGTTCTGGATTGTCTACTTGTATTTCAAAATGTACTATTCTGTTCATATTTTTATTTTTTACTTTCATCCATATAAAAAAACTCCCACAAATGTCCGTCCAGATCTTCAAAACTTCTTCCATACATAAAGCCAAGATCCTCCGGCTCTTTATATTCTCTACCACCAGCACCTATAACCTTCTCCATCATTTCATCAACTTTTTCTCTGCTCTCAACCGAAAGAGCAAGTATGGTTTCTGTGGATTTTTTTGAATCAATTACCTCTTTCTTTTTTATAAACTTTTGCAAAAAATGTGGTAAAAGCAACATTGCATAAATATGCTCGTTTATGACAAGGCAGATCGCATTTTTATCTGAAAATTTTGGATCAAAACTGTAGCCAAGCTTAGTAAAAAAGTTCTTGGTCTTCTCCAAGTTTTTCACCGCCATATTAATAAAAATTTTACTCGAACCAGTTTGTGTTTGCATAAACATACTACGTGTTTATGCATGGTTTTCTTACAATTTTCCCTACTCAAACTTATCAAAAGTCACCACCGTCAACCTATCAAAATCAAAACCATATTTTTTATAAACATATCTCGCATCCTTATCAAACCTATCGCTCCATTCAAGACCAAGCTTCTTTGCCACGTTTTTTAAAGCATCAACGGATCCACCCTCAAGCTCAACATACGTTGGAATTTTCGGCCAGGTGTCTATGTCCAAAATCACACCATCTAGTTCAAAGGTGTGTCTGTATTTTTCTACGATTCTATAGGGAATAAATCCACCGATTTCCTCTACAAACTTATTCGCCTTATCAAAATCAGAAACTTCAAATTCAATTTCCATCGCACTATCAACTTTCTGATGCTTATTATGCTTGTATGTTATCGTAACACGATCATTATTTTTTCTAACCCTGATAAATCGATTTTCATCCAGCCATTTCAAATCCGTATCATAGAAAATCATTTCATTGAGCTTAACTTCACCCATATCAGTAGCCCCAAGATTCTTTAATGTAGAAATTATTTTTTTCTTATCGATTTCCAAAAATCTTGTTTCGATCTCAGATTTCATATTGGTTTATATTAGTTAATATTATACACCAAAATAACGCCTATTTATCCCGCATTGCACCTATTTACCCCGCAGTTACAGCTGCCAAAACAATGGCGGTAATAATAGCTCCGATAAGGCCAAATTTCTGATGTGACTGTAATTTCTCACGATTTATCATCAATCCAAGAAGCACAGCGATAATAATATAGCTTTCGGATAAGGCAACAGCAACAGCGATAGGAGCAAGGCTCATCGAGAAAACAAAAGCTACCCATGCTACGTTATCAGAAATAGCCATTGGCAATATCAATTGATATTTGTTTTTAATATCCGAAATTACAGATTTAGTTTTTCCATTTGCAATTAGATAAATTCCTGTCACCACGGTTATGAATACATTAACAAAAAAGTTAATCATCAATGGATCAGAAATTCTCCCTCCCCAACCCATAAAGAAGTTTGCGCTACCCATAAAGATTGCTCCAATTACCGCAAGCAAAACCCCCTTCTCCATGAAAAACTTTTTACTAAATGTCTTTTCTTTAAACGAAACAAGAAACAAACAAGCAACCAGGAGTAAAATCAAAACTATTTGCAGAACTGAAATTCGCTCGTGAAGAATAGTAAAAGCAAGAACCGCCGCAACTGGAACCTCGAATGACCAAAGAGGTTCCACTACGGCGAGCTTGCCCTTTTTTAAAGCCTCAAAATCTACGAGTGCAGCTAGAAGTAGTATTATACTTGTCGCCAACAAAATGAGTAGCCTATATCCATCATCGAATAGTATTTCAGGAATATTTCTGTAAACGAATGGGAAAAGTACAATAACTCCAAATATTGAGATGAGAAACAATGTCTCCCAATCCCCAAGCTTTCTCGCAGATTTTTGAATCAAGAAATCACCAAAACCTCAGCAGAGCATCGCTATGAAAGCCAAACCAATTCCAATTCCTACTGTCATGGTTTACAGTTATTATTTATCGCCACCTTTATAAAAGTAGTAAAAAGCGGATGTGGGGATAATGGTCTAGCAAGAAATTCAGGATGAAATTGCGTGCCGAGAAAAAATGGGTGCACTTGTGATGGAAGTTCTGCAATTTCACATAATTTATGATCAGGAGACACACCAGAGAAAACGAGTCCAGCCTTTTCGAGATTTTCTACGTAAGCAGGATTAACCTCATAACGATGTCTATGTCTCTCGAGGATACTCTCTGCTTCATATGCTTTTTGCGCTATCGTTCCCTTTTTCAATTTTGCTTCGTATTGTCCAAGTCTCATACTTCCACCATAATTCCCTTCTGAAAGCTTCTTTTTCTGATCGGGCATAATATCTATAATCAAATGTTCAGCTTTAGGATTTATCTCGGCAGTATTTGCGTCTTTCAAACCAAGAACGTTTCTGGCGTATTCAATCGTCATAAGTTGCATACCATAACACAGCCCAAAATATGGAATTTTCTTCTCTCTTGCATATTTTATCACCGCGAGCTTGCCTTCAATTCCACTTTCACCGAATCCTCCTGGAACAATTATTCCATCAAATTTATCCAAACTTGAATAATCTGGTTTTTCAATTTCAAAATCACGGGCATTTACTATATGAATTTTTGGATTTACCTTTTGTGCATACGCCGAATACTTTATAGCCTCAAG
>CAYXWP010000066.1:0-2944 GCA_964468845.1 uncultured Candidatus Saccharibacteria bacterium
TATATTTCATAGCTAAAAATTTCTCCAAAAAATCGGAGGACAGATATTATATCAGATTTTTGATGCTTACAACGAGAGTATGGGGGATAACTTATACAAAGTAGTAGAAAAATAATATAAAACCGACACTCAACGCGAGTGCCGGATCTTGATGTGATTTTCTCCTCGGTCACCATCCTGTGTAACCGGGAGGTTTTGGCATTTCTCCTCTCAATGCTTCTCTCAATCCAAGGAGGAATAATACCACGACTGCCAACCAAATCAAAAACATTATCATTGCTATCACAATGTAAATAATAGCTTACTTTGTATATTTATGCAAAAAAATACAGCCAATCCGGGGGACTGGCTGCCTTGCAATCAGTGGTTCTGATTGCGAAATTGGTGCGTCACACACTAGTCGCCAAGGAGGTGAGGGTTGGGGAACCCTGCAGAAGAACGACTAATGTGCGGCGCATGGACTATATTACATGGTCTATATTTAAAGTCAATACGCAATAAAAAACCGACTCAACTGGGTTAACCAGAGAATCGGGCAAAATCGGTGGTGCCGAAATTGAAAGTAGTGTTGCACACCGGATCACCACTTTGAGGAGATGGAGGTTGGGGAACCTCGCTGAAGAAGGAAAATCTGATGTGCAACATTTAAATATTAGATTATTTCATGAAAATGTCAAGATTCTATGTTCGCTTGCGGTGCAGGAGCGCTCTAACAACTTGGTTTATAAGTTATCCACAGCTTTACACTTGCAGGTGAACGTATGTTCACCTATAATATATACATACTAAAATTTATAAAATAATTTAAAAATCTATGAGTAAATTTAAATTAGCAAGAAATATAAAAAAGGAGATTAAAAAGTTAAATAATGATATTGATCTAAAGATCATAAGAGGTTTGCCATATAGGGCTGAGGCAAGACGCCATAAGTTTCTTACATCCCAATTCTACACCTTTAACCAAGTTTCGAAAACAAATTTTTTCAGGAAGACCCTGCACATCTTTGCAAGTTTTGTATTATAATTACTAAATCATGGAAGATTACAAAAATAAAATATTTGCATTTTACGAGAGACAGAAAAGAATGCCAAGCTATAAGGAAATAATGAATATTCTTGGTTTCAAATCAAAGAACGCGGTATATAAGTTAGTAAATAAGCTTATTGAAGCTGGCATTGTTGACAAGGACTCTACAGGAAAACTAATTCCCAACAATCTTTTTCAGGAAGTTAAGCTTCTTGGGCTAGTAGAGGCGGGTATTCCGTCCGTTGCTAATGAGGAGGCTTTGGATACATTAAACCTAGATAATTATTTAATCAAAAACAGAAGTTCTACTTATGTTCTTGAAGTTAAAGGAGACTCGATGATTGAGGAAGGTATTAAAGAGGGAGATTTGGTGATTGTAGAAAGAAGAAATGACCCAAAAGATGGAGATATTGTGATTGCAGAGGTTGATGGTGGGTGGACAATGAAATATTTTAAAAAGAAGGGAAGCCAAGTGTATCTACAACCAGCAAATAAAAACTACAAACCAATATATCCAGAGGTAGATATGAAAATATCAGCAATAGTTAAAGGCGTCATTAGAAAATACTAGAACTTTAGCTGAGAAAAGATTAATTAACTGTGTTAAAATAACATTAATTATTAACTAATAATAACTACAAAAATGAAAAAAGGATATTTTGCTAATATTGAGAATTTAACAATGGAGAATACGGATTTTCGTCGAGTTCTTTATACTGCTGAACATTGTCAGCTTGTTCTAATGTCGCTAAAGCCAAAAGAGGAAATAGGTATGGAAGTACACGACACTATAGATCAATTTTTTCGATTTGAGCTTGGAAACGGAAAGGTAATTATTAATGATTCAGAATACACTGTCTCGAATGGAGATGTTGTTATTATCCCAGCTGGAAGTAAGCATAACGTCATCAATACGTCAGAAACCACGGATTTAAGAATGTATACTGTATATTCTCCAGCAAATCATATTGATGGGACTATTCACAAGACTAAGGCTGATGAAGTTGAAGATCATTTTGACGGCAAGACTACAGAATAATATGTCGCCAAAAACACTTATATACATAGGAATGGTAATTGGGGGCTACGTCGGAAGTTATTTACCAACACTGTGGGGCGCTGGATATTTTTCTTTTTCCTCTATTTTATTCAGTATGTTTGGAGGTATTGGAGGAATTTGGTTGGGGTTTAAGGTCAGTCGTTTATTCTAAAACTGGTGTTTTGAAACAAAATTAGCAGTTTTAGCGTATAATAAAGATATGTCAAAAAACAAAATAATTTTATTAGTGACAGTTTTAGTAATTTTTGCGCTTGTTTGTTTAGTAATCATATTTAACAATTCAAATACAGCTTCTACTCCAGTTACCATCGAAACTGGATCCCTAGAGCAAAACACCGTGACTGGTGTGACTCCCGTTCAGACAGTCTCAAATACACCTGTAAAAGTTATTAAATCACCCGCAACAGCATCGACGCCCGCATCATCCGCTTCAGTTTCCCCAATTTCAACCCCAAAACAATATACATTGAGTGAAGTTGGACAACATTCAATTGCCTCAAATTGCTGGAGCACAGTAAATGGTAAGGTATATAATCTCACTTCATGGATCAGTAAGCACCCCGGTGGTTCTGAAGCCATAATTTCTATGTGTGGTAAGGATGCTTCCTCAGCATTCAACGGTCAACACGGTGGTCAAGCACGACCAGCAAGTGAATTAGCAAATTTTGCCATTGGAACCTTAAAGTAAAAGCTTTATGGATAAAATTAAATTCTATTCTCCAAATGTATTGAGAGCAGGCATTGCATTAGTTATTATGTGGTTTGGTTTTCAACAATTATTGCATCCAAGTCTCTGGGTGGGTTTTTTGGGTCTAATGGTAATTTAAGCAGTCTGTTTCCTTAGAATCTCTGTAGCA
>CAYXWP010000067.1:0-2875 GCA_964468845.1 uncultured Candidatus Saccharibacteria bacterium
TGCTTTAGTTTTTTATATTCAAAATGCTGAAACATTTTGGATTGGTGTATTAGGCTTTTTGAAGGCAATTTTTTGGCCGGTATTCCTAGTGTATAAATTATTAGCTTTTTTGCAATAATGCAATAATTCAATAATGTAATAAAATGAAAACAGAAAACAAAATTTTGATGAAAATGGCTAGAGAGTCCCTCGTTGGAAAATGGGGTCTAGCTGTTGGAACATCTGCTGTGTATTTAGTGATAAGCGCTGCTATTGTCAATATAAAAGATGTAGGGCCGATTATCTCACTATTAGTCTCAGGATCTTTTGCGATAGGTATATCTTTGTTTGCTCTCTCTATATCCAGAAACAAGGAAGCTAGTCTTGAGCAATTATTCGAGGGTTTTAGGAAGTATAGTAGATCGCTCGTGGCGTATTTGATTATGGCTGTGTTTACATTATTGTGGACACTTCTATTAATTGTTCCAGGAATTGTTGCTTTAATATCATATTCACAAACTTTTTTTATTATGATAGATGATGAGACAATAAGTGCGAGAGACGCTATAAAGAAAAGTATGAAAATGATGTATGGTTACAAATGGAAATATTTTTGTCTGAAGCTTAGATTCATTGGCTGGTTTTTACTCTCGATCATAACTCTAGGAGTTGGTTTCCTTTGGCTTGTTCCATATATGAAAGTTAGTGCAGCAAAATTTTACGATGATGTAAAGGGGTAAAGGGGGTGATACATTAATTTGCTATGCTCACACCAGAACAAGAAAAATGGAATAAAGTTTATAGAGAAACAATTGCTGAAAATTTGCCATGGTTTGGAATTGACATTCCTGATGAGATTATTGGATTTTTATCTAATTTAAATAAAAAGGAATTAATACTAATAACTGGTTGTGGTGCCGGTGATTTTGCGAAAAAAATGAGTGAGTCAGGTTTTTCAAATTTACTAGCAACTGACGTATCATCTGTAGCTATAGAAAAAGCAAAAGAGAGATTTCCAGACTTAAATTTTAGGAATATATCTACAGAAGATATTTGTAATGATGAAAGTATAAAAAATGTTAATGTTATAGACTGGCTAAATTTACATCAAATCTCATCCCCAGAAGGATATTTAAATTCATTAGGAAAAATTTCTAAAAATTTATATATCGTATGGATTCATGATTCTGACGATTCAAAATCTGCAAAATCATATGTTCACGAAGGAAATATATACTATCACAGTCCAATATTAGTAAAAAATATTCTTGAAAAGAATGGGCTATCTCTTAAGCAAGAAACAAGATCTAGTTTTAAAAATAATTCAAATGTCAAGGAGTCACATATTCATAATGCAATAGGACAAATATATGATAGAAAATAAAAAGAAAGCTTTAATAATAGGTGGAACAGGTATTATCGGGAATCCTTTGCTGATGAGGTTAATAAAGTATAGAGAATACGAAGTACATTCCATTAGTTTGAATAGGGCTTCAAATCCTACATTTCCTGATTCTGTAAGACAATATACTTTAGACATTAATTCAGATGACTTTGAAGATTTAGCTAGAAACTTGAATTCAATAATTGATCACTGGGATGTGGTTATAGATCTAATTTCCTTCGATTCAGATAGTGCTAAGAGGACCTATGATCTATTTAAAAATGATACACAGCATTTTATAAGTATTAGTACGACACTTGTATATGATAGAAGTGTAAAAAATGATAAACCAATTTCTGAAGAAAACTCTCTTGCGAAAGAAGGGGAAATGGGTGGGTATGTAGATGGAAAACTAAGACTAGAAAAATTTTGGCACGGAGTCGATGACGTGAATTGGACAATACTTCGCCCATACCATATTGTCGGTAAAAAATCTTTACTTGGATGTATACCAGAATGTAATAGAGATCCCGAAATATTAAAAAAAATTAAAAATGGCGTCACTCTGAACCTCTGTAATGGTGGAGATATATTCTTGAACTATATACATCCAATGGATGTCGCTGAAGCAATCTCTAAAATAATCGGAAATTATAAAACATTTAAAAAATCTTATAATCTTGTGAATCCAGAGGTTATTTTAGCAAAAGATTATTATCAAGAAATAGCTAAGCAACTAAATTCGGAATTAAAGATAGATAATATTTCATTTACAAAAATTTGGAATGAAATGAACGGGTGGGAACTTACCATATTGCCTCACATATACGATATGAGTAAAATGAATAATGATATTAGCTATATTCCAGACACACCACTTTCCACAGCTATAGAAGATGCTATTAAAAGCTACGACTTGACTAGTGTTGAACAGTCTAGGGTCAATCAAAGAATGAATAAACTTCCGAGACCAAAACATATAGACTGGTTGTAAATTTAGATTCTGCTTAGTTTTAATTTTATTCTACATAATTGGTATTGTAATCTTTCCCCCATTTAAACGTCATAATCATATATGAACAAACAAATATTATATTGGTCAATTGGTGTCATCGTGGTTGTTGCAGGCCTCATCTTTTTTCTATTTTATCCATTTAGCAAAACTGTGGTGGTTACGAATACCCCAACAAATACTGTGCCGAATAGTCCAAAGTATGCAAACTATACAATTGAGGGGAAAGCTGTAACTCTTGTGAATGGCGTATCTGTTGTACCATTGGCGACAAGCTCATCAACAAAAGTAACAACAATGTATTTTGGAAATGAGGCAACTCAAGACTTGAATGGCGATGGCCTCTTTGATATTGCCCTTATTCTAACTCAAAATAGCGGAGGAAGTGGTACTTTCTATTACGCCGTAATTGCTCTTAGTTCTCCAAACGGTTATGTGGGCACAAATGGAATCTTGCTCGGAGATCGTATTGCTCCGCAAACTACTGAAATAAAAAATGG
>CAYXWP010000068.1:0-2736 GCA_964468845.1 uncultured Candidatus Saccharibacteria bacterium
ATCGGCCATAAAACATTTCCCTTACCTTTCTCCTCCGCTAAAGGCCAAAGTGCTGTTTTTATATTTTCTTTCGTAAATTCTGTCTCAACAAGCTTTGAGAGAATATCAACTATTGTCTGCAAATATATTTTCGTGTTTACTAAATCTTTTTCTTGTTTCCATTTTAAAGATTCAGTTGGATAAGCAGGTAGAGGTTTTAGGAACGACAGTTCTGTATCAAACAATTCTTTAATATCAGAAAATTTATTTATCTTCTCCTTTATCAACGGTAATATTTTTACATTTGAAGAAGCATCTTCTGGGAAAAAATTCTTAGCTGCAATTACAAATTCATCGAGGGTCATTTTTTCAATGTACTGTTTGTTGAACCAATCAAGTTTTTCGACATTAAATATTGCGCCACCTTTCTGAACTTTACTTAAATCAAAGACTTTAATTAGTTCCTCTAGAGAAAATATTTCTTGATCAGTACCTGGATTCCATCCTATTAATGCTACGAAATTTATTATTGCCTCGGGTAGGTATCCCCTGTCTTTGTAATAAGTTAAGGAAACAGTTTCTCCATGCTTTCTTTTTGATAACTTTGACCTATCTCCAGCCAAAACTAGTGGTAAATGGGCATATATTGGCCTAGGAGCGTCAATAGCCTCTTGTATTAGTATTTGTCTAGGAGTATTAGAGAGATGCTCCTCTGCTCGAATAACGTGGGTTACCCCCATCTCAAAGTCATCAATTACTACAGCGAGGTGATAAACCGGTTCATCAATACTTCTTGCGATAACAAAGTCGCCAAGATCAGTAGTATCAACAACTACCTCACCACGAATTAAATCTGTTATTTTTACTTTTATATTTGGATTTTTAAAGCGGATTACCTCATCTCTTTGACCATCTTCAATTATTTTTTCTTTTGAAACATAGGCGTGACCAGAATCAAGAAGTTTTTTAATATAGGATTTATGAATGTCCACTCTGTCAGATTGTTTTACGTATACATCGTGTTTAAGTCCCAACCAAGTCAAATCATTTACCAGCCCATCAGTCCATTCATCCTTACTCCTAACTTTATCTGTATCCTCTATACGCAAAGCAAAAACTCCACTATTTTGTCGTGCAAAAAGAAAACTAAATAACGCAGTTCTTACTCCACCTATATGCAAAAACCCCGTTGGAGATGGCGCAAAACGTGTAATGATTTTTTTATCCATATTTCGACATTATAACACAAAAGCGCCCTACCAGCGCCTTGTGTTGTGAAAAATATTAAGTCTTAATTAACCCTTTAATTCTGTAGGTGTAATTGTGACTCTGAACAATTTCATAATAATACTTCCGGCTGAATCCTTTAATGGAAGATCCTTTCTTATATCAAACTTCTTGTCTCCATCATCGGAGTGAATCATTGCGTAATATATACCGCCATCAAGTGTAGGAGAACTTAGAGTAATTTGTCCTGGGAAAATTCCTTTCTCAAAAAACTTTGAACCAATAACATCGCCGGGAGTTCCATTGTTATCCTTGTGAATAACTACAAAGCCAGGTGCTGCTAGTTGTACTGAAGAAATGTATACAATATTTCCGGGAGCTTGGTCCGCAACCATTATACGATTTGCACTATTTGTTGCTGAAGGCGTATTTGTTGTTGTTGGTTCCTCATTATTTGTTGGAGTACTTGAAGGACCCTTGAACATATTATATCCAAGAATAACTAAAACAATAATAACAATTACTGTTACCACCCACTGCCAAGTTTTGATTCCACTTGTTTGTTCCATATATATTTTTATACTATTAATTAATAAATTATAATAAATCGAACTTTATTTCTATGCACTATATTATATCACCACAACTATTCATGCGAAAGTGCAGTTTCAAGTATAACTTCAGAAATCTTTTGCGCTGCGTTAATATGGCTAAATTGCTTAGCTCCTTGTTTCATCTTATCTTTAATAGACTGACTATTTATAATTCTGTCAATCTCTGAGATTAGTATGTGTGGATTCAGGTTTTGCTGTTCAATAACTATACAAGCTCCAGAGTGTGCGTATGAGAAAGCGTTTTTTTCTTGATCATGACTAACAAATTTTGGAAGTGGAATAATAATCGAAGGAACTCCCCAAGCGGCAATTTCAAAAATTGTAGAACCTGCTCTTGAGATAATGATATCACTACATCCAGCAGTCATTCTCATTGCCAAATCATTTAAATAATCAAATGGATGATAACGATATGCAAAAGGATTATCCTTCAAAACAATTTTAGCTGTCTCCTTTACAACACTAAAATTTTTTCTACCTGTCTGATGTATAACTTGATACTTTTTTACTAATTCCCCTATTCCATCAATAATTGCATCGTTAATATTTTGAGAACCTTGAGATCCGCCGAATATCGCTATTACCGGAGTCACTTCTTCTAAATTTAAAAATTCTCTTGCACCATTACTTAATGGTTGCATAATTTCTCTTCTGATTGGGTTACCAGTAAATGCAACTTTTTCCTTATCAAAAAAACTTACAGCTTCTGGATATGAAATGGCAATTTTCTGTGCAAATTTCGCTGCCCATGCATTTACCTTTCCCGGAGAACTATCTGATTCATGGATAATGACTGGAATTCTCAATAATCTAGCCGCAAAGAGTGCTGGAAAACTACCATATCCCCCCTTACCGAATACAACATCTGGATATATTCTATACATATTTATTGTTGCAAGGAATATTCCGTACGCCG
>CAYXWP010000069.1:0-2661 GCA_964468845.1 uncultured Candidatus Saccharibacteria bacterium
GCTGAACAATGATTCCTTGCACAGTACTATCGTTGTTATATTTTTCAATTACTTCTAATACTTCTTTTTGTTCAACTTTTTCATCAAACTTAATATGTATTTCTTTTACACCGATTTTCTTTGCAAAAGATTTCTTGGCACGAATAAAAGCGTCAGAGTCTGCACGGCTACCAACTTGGATAATAACTAGGCAAGGAACAAAAGAAAGGCCCTTTACTCTCTCAATTAGTATTGATACCTGCGACTCACGAACAAGTTTTCCGTCTAAAATCTTCATGTAATTAGGTTACCACTGAAACATTATCTATACAACTCATCATGACCACCGATGTATAGCAGATTGGCAGTTTTTTTATTCTCATATTCAAAAACTATTCTTATTTGATAATTAACAGAAAAGGAATATGTATTCTTCAGATTTCCCTTAAGTTTGTGAACCTTGAGAATTGTATGATTTTTCTTATCTGCAAATAACTTAATTTTTTCTTTAACTTCTTCTTTCAAACCAGCATGAAGCCCCTTATACATTCTGACAAAATTTGGAGCATAAAGAATTTCTATCATAGTAGTAGAGTACAATTTACCTATTCAAATCCCTTGGCAAGCTCGTCCAAATCACCTCTCAAGGCCTTCCCATCTTTTATTTCTTGTTTTGCTTTTAAAATAGAATTAATAAATTCATCTTCCTTAAACTTTATAATCGCGCGTCGAATAAGCTCTGCTTTACTAGAAGCATTACCATGACGAACCTGTTCGTCGATATAATTATTTAATTCATTATTTAGTGGGATAGATATTGTAGTCATATATTTTTATTATACTATATTATAGTACTATACTATAGTAATCAAGAGATTTTGTCAATTGTGTTCATGAACATCAACCCGTATGTCTACTTACCAAGATTTTGAAGGTATCTCTAAGGTTATTATCTTTACTTCCTTTGTTGTAGCTGTTTCAAAAGATAGTGTTGTCGCAGTCAAAGCAATCTTTTGATCTAGCAACCTTATCACTGAACCATATTTACTATCCCCCACTATTGGATGGCCGATGTGAGATAGCTGTGCGCGAATCTGATGATGTCGTCCTGTTTTTAAAATTATTTTTAATAAAGAAAAAGATTGCGGAGTTTCTCCTTCTGTTTTAATTAATTCATAGGAAAGCTCTGCCCTATCTGCATTTTTAGTTTCATTGTCAAAAACTTCTGAAAAATTCATATTCTCATCATGTTTAATATAACTCACGAGCGTGCCACTTTTTTCTTTTAAAATTCCATGTACCCAAGCGTGATACTCTTTCTTCACTGTATGATTACGAAATTGTTCTGAAATTCTTGATGCTCCCTTTGATGTCTTCGCAAAAAGGACCACACCATCTACGTTTCTATCTAGGCGATGTACAAGACCAAGAAAAACGTTGCCAGGCTTTTGATACTTATTTTTTAAATACATTTTCACCTCCTCAATCATCGAAATATCGCTGGACTTGTCGCCTTGCACGAGAATACCCGCAGGTTTGTAAACTGCTATTAAATGATTGTCTTCGTATAGAACTTTTAAATCCATGCTTAAAAAGTAACACAAATACTGATCTAAGAAAAGAAAAAGGAAAAAGAAAAGCCCCGAACAATTCGATCGTCGGGGTTGGTGGAAACAAAATGGTGGCCGTCGAAATCTACTTCTTCTTTGCCTCAGCGATTCTCCTATCCGCATCAGCAAAGATGTGTGGTTTTTCACCTTGCACAACCAAAGCAAAAGCAATGGCAGACTCCCAGGCGACATTGAATTCAGACTCGACTTTCCTGACTTGTTCGCCGGCAATCATGATGGCATCAAGCATCCTTGTCGGCAAAAGTCGAAAATGGTCAAATTTTGCCAATGCCTCTATTTTGTTCATAGCAAGTGAAGTCAGCTTTTCCCTGACAACCACAAATTTGAATGCATTTGCCCTTGAATAAACCGCTACTGGAGTGAGACCATCCACTTCAAACGGCGGACTAATGTTCTCAGCGTGATGAATAAATAGAAGCAGAATGGGTTCAATCTTCTTTTTTATTGTTACATTCTTAGTTACATGGTAACTGGCAGTAGCGGTTAGCACCAAAAAAAGAACGATTGATATTACTGAGAGAACGACACTGTATCCTATGAATATTGGGCCAACATATACCAAACTGACCACGCCGAAGGAGAAAGCGAGAAGCATGGTTTTATAATAATATTCAATCCTCTTAACTAAGCGCGTAGCCCTTTCGTACTCAACTACTAGCCCATCAATAGATTTGTTGCTCGTCTCATACGACCACGCAAAAACCAACGGTGGAATGATTTCAAGGAGTTCCCGAACCTTAATAACCAACTCGTTTTTTTCCTGCTTCATTTTTCAAATGCCTTTTTTCTGAGCACAGGGTTTCAGCCCTTCCGCATAACCTTTCGGGTCATGAAGAAACATATGCCATCAGGAATAGTTCGGCAGCTATTCTGCCATAAAACTACAATATAAACTGGCACTTGTCCAGTCGCCACATGTCACCCTTTATCTAACTACCTACACCATCTAGCAAAAATGCCACAAGGCAAAATTCTGGCCCCACTAGCCTCACCAAGCTCGCCGGCACCACCCCCTCTCTCCTCAATCGCTAATTCCCCCACTTCAATACTT
>CAYXWP010000070.1:0-2644 GCA_964468845.1 uncultured Candidatus Saccharibacteria bacterium
GCCTAATACACCAATCCAAAATGTTTCAGCATTTTGAATATAAAAAACTAAAGCACCGATAAAACCTAAACCATAGATACCACCGCCACAGAAACCTCCACCTCCTTTGCACTTACCTTTACCTTCACACCCACAACAAACATTTTTTTCGTTTTTTTCTTCCATTTTTTTATAATTAGCTAATAAAATTGACCAAACAAAGAGCCTCCCCCTCTCTTTTTTTTCATTGTGAGTATTATATCAATTTATCCAAACTGTAGCCAAGAGCCAACAAAGCGTGTCATAAAAGTGGTATTTTTTGTTTGCTGGTCTATTGTAAAAAGGGCTGTAGAAATATTGGTAGACTAGTGTCATCTAAAGGAAGAGCTCTGCCACAATTTGGCTGTGTGAATGAATAATGGGCCCCCAGTGTTTGATACTATTTTTTCCCAACGTGGTACATTTCCTTGACTACAAAAATTAACCTGCTATGCTTATATTAGCACTTGGATGGGCTTGCCCTCTCACGGTCAATGTTTATCCAAACCGTAGCCAAGTGCCAACAAAGCATGTCACGAAAGTGGCATTTTTTGTTTACTAATCTAATTCTAAATCCCCTTCATGCATTTTTCTTTTATTAATTGATCCTATTTGTTTCCAAAAAGGAATAATGCTCCAAAAGTATGGCTGTTTATTTTCTATCTGCTTAATTATCACCTTAATCCTCACCTTTCTATCTATTACCGCAATAAATTCAAAATACGTCACGTCAACCAAAATTTGTTCGTTTCTGTGATTACTTCTATTCAATTCAAAAATTTTTGTCTCATTTATACCTTGTAAAGTTTTTGAATCTTGAATCACAATTGGTGCATACTTTAGCAATTTCATTCTGACATATTGATCATGTATTAACCTAGCCTTATGTTTTTCTTTAAATTTCAAATGCTCCTTTCCCTTTGAATTAAAAATAATCTTTTGCTTTAAATACGGATTCCAAACCTCCCCAAGGTTACTATATAATAGTTCAGCTTTCTCCTTTACCTTCTCATAATCAGATAAATTATTGTTTATATACTCCTCCATAACTTTTATAATTAATTATTAATAAAAGTTAATTTAACAAAAAGTTATTAAGAAGTTCTAAAGAAAACAGCTGTTTTTCGTAGTTCTACAATGATTTTGAGAAAATGGTAAGTCCTTTTGCCCTTAACTACCTTTAATTTTCCGCATCTTTTTTCCTACCTATATATTACACAAGATTATTAACTGAAATTGCCCTGTCTTTATAAGTCTCACCTTCTTCATTTGATAGTAAAGTCTCAAATCCGTTTTCATTAATATAATTCTTGAGGGAACTACTGCTGAAATATCTTTTCTTTACTCCTCTTATTAAATAGTAATCTTCTTCAATCTCAGGGCCATCCTTGTATTCTGGATCATTAACCGAATTTACAAATACAGCAAGAATTCCTCCCTTTTTTAAAACACGCGCCAATTCTAGAAATATCGATTCTGTTTCTTTTTTAGCAAAATAATGAAGAGCGAGATGAGAATAAACAATGTCAAAAGTTGAATCTGCAAAAGGTAGTGGCTCTAATTTGACTCATTCATATTGATTGCTTATTATAAAAAAATATTATCATCGAATAACAAAATCCGCAAAATAAACCACTTCATCTTTTGTTGGTGCCCAATCAGAGGTGTTACCGCCAAGGAAAGTTGTAAAATTGAAGGAATCAATTGAAAAAGTTGCTCCTTCCGCCCTGAATGCTCCAGTAATCGATAAGGCCAATTCCCCATCAAGCCAAGAAGTGACTTGGCCATCACGTGCCCCAGGTGTGTTCATTATTATTTCTGTCTTAAGACTATGCATTTTATCCAGACATTTTTAGCGCAATCGCGGTAGAGGATAAATCAGTTTTAGTGAGTAATTTATTCATTAAATAATTATTTACAATGCTCTTTATACTCTGGATAATTCTCTACAATCAAAGCTTTCCACTCAGCCGTTTCATTGTGACCACTCAAATCAGTTTTGCCATAGACGAGTAAGACTGATACAAACTGCTTTTCCTTATACCATGCGACGATACATCTGTTACCTGATGCTTTAGCTGAAACTTCCGATTTTTCAACTTTAAATTTTGTCTTTATTATTTTGATTCCATCTATATCAGAAATTATTTCCGCTTTATCTGTTTGCAATAAGGTATCAATACGCTCTAATCCAAAAATAATAGCTTTCAAAGTAACATCCCAATGATTGTTGTATTTCTTCTCGAAGCCTTTGATAAAATGCTTCTGCGCATATTCTCTAATCTTTACAGAATAATTGCCTTGCATAAAGCTAGTACACCTTATCGGCGTCTTCCTGGGTTATAAGCTCGTAAGGGATCACCTCATTATCTCGACAAATAGTGTATGGCATCTGATTATGAGTGAAGTTCACAATCTCTTGGGTTCTTTTATCTTTCCACTTAAAAGCAATCTTCTCCATCAATTCTTTTTCCTCAGGAGAAATTGTCGTGAACTTCTCACTTTTATTACCTTCTGATTCACTGATTAAGAAAACATCTTTCTCTCCCTCTTTTGTTCTATCAATATTAATTTTTCCATCTTCTTCTAACTCAGTTAAAACACGGAAAAAAGTATCTGGCACTGG
>CAYXWP010000071.1:0-2485 GCA_964468845.1 uncultured Candidatus Saccharibacteria bacterium
GCCTTCACCGCCTTTAATGCATTATTTATTTTCTCTGTAGCTTTTGTTTGTGCTTCCTTTACTGTCTTTGCAGTTTCTGTAACACTAAAAGAAAAAGTAGCAATATCAGGAACTGATATGCTCTCTCCCTTGCCGTTCACAGAAATACTATTCATTATTGGTGTATCCTTACCAACATAGTCAATAGATTTTAATTGTTTTATAGAAATAATAGCTAGGAATATAATTATAAATATTCCAACTAACCTGCCCATTTTTAAAAGTTTTTCTTTATTATCCATGTTTTTACTTAATTACTAATAATTAATTCTTATTTGTATTATAGCAAAAATCGATCAAATTCTCAAAAAGAGCAAGCACTGTCATCTGACCTACTCCACCTGGTACTGGAGTTATCATTTTGACAATATCTTTTACTTCTTCAAAATTCACATCACCCGTTAAAGTATTATCATCCTGTCTTGAAATGCCAACGTCAATGACAATTTGACCGTCCTTAACATGATTTTTGCCAATAAAATTTGGCTTTCCAATAGCCACTATTAATACGTCTGAATTCTTGGTCTCTTTCTCCAAATCTTCTGTTTTACTATGACAGACAGTTACGGTTGCGTTTTCATTAAGGCACATTAGGGCAATAGGCTTACCAACCAAGGTCGAACGCCCAACAACAGTTACTTTTTTACCAAACAAATTAATATCGTAAAATTTCAATAGCTGTCGTATCCCCCTCGCTGTTGCAGGAATAGTTGCTTCTTCATGTCCATCGACTAATCTTTTTATATTAAAAGGCGTAAGACCATCAACATCTTTGAATGGATTTATTGAATCAATTATTGTTTCTGAATTTAAATGAATTGGAAGTGGGAGTTGAACGATAATCCCTTGCACAGTACTATCGTTGTTATATTTTTCGATTACTTCTAATACTTCTTTTTGTTCAACCTTTTCATCAAATTTAATATGAATTTCTTTTACACCGATTTTCTTTGCAAAAGATTTCTTGGCACGAATAAATGCGTCCGAATCTGCACGGCTACCAACCTGAATAATAACAAGGCAAGGGACGAACGGAAGGCCCTTTACCCTTTCAATTAGTATTGATATCTGCGACTCACGAACAAGTTTTCCGTCTAAAATCTTCATTGCATCAGATTACCACGATTTTGAAGGAATTTCTAGAGAGACGGTCTTTTGCTCCTTTGTCGTGGCTGTTTCAAATGAAAGTGTCGTGGCTGTTAAGGCAATCTTTTGGTCTGATAATCTGACGCTCGAACCATATTTACTGTCCCCCACTATTGGATGACCGATATGAGATAGCTGTGCTCGAATCTGATGATGCCGACCTGTCCTTAATATTATTTTTAAAAGAGAAAATAATTCTGCATTACTCGAAGTACCTTCTGTTTTTACCAACTCACAAGAGAGCTCTGCCCTGTCAGCGTTCTTTGTTTCAGTATCAAAAACTTCTGAAAAGTTCATATTCTCATCATGCTTAATATAGTTCACAAGAGTGCCACTTTTCTCTTTTACAATTCCATGCACCCAAGCGTGATACTCCTTCTTGACCGTATGGTTTCGAAATTGTTCAGAAATCCTCGATGCCCCCTTTGATGTTTTTGCAAAAAGCACAACGCCATCGACATTCCTGTCCAGACGATGTACAAGCCCAAGAAAAACATTCCCAGGCTTTTGATACTTATTCTTTAAATACATTTTGACCTCCTCAATCATCGAGATGTCGCCGGACTTATCACCTTGCACGAGAATACCTGCAGGTTTGTAGACCGCGATCAAGTGATTGTCTTCGTATAGAACTTTTAGATCCATGTTTAAAAAGTAACACAAAATCCTTCATCTATCTACCTACTCCACCTAGCAAAAATACCACAAGGTAAAACCCTGGCTTCACTAGGCTCGCTAGCACCACTTCCTTTTTCCTCAATCGCTAATTCCCCCACTTCAATACTTCCTCCAAATTTCTTTACCAAGGACTCTAGAGCATTTTCATATGCCAATGCGGAGTAACCGGCTGAGTATCCATTTATTATAAAAAACAAAGGTTTATCTTTTAAAAGACTAATACAATTTTCTACCAATTCCATAAAGTGCTCCTCAATTTTCCAAATCTCTTTGTTTGCACCATGACCGAAAGCTGGAGGATCCATTATTATGGCATCGTATTTATTTCCTCTTTTTATTTCCCTACCAACAAAAACTCGAGCATCTTCCAAAATCCAACGAATAGGTTTATCTGCAAGACCAGAAAGTTCAGCATTCTCACGTGCCCAAGTGACAGCAGATTTTGAACCATCAACATGAACAACCTTTGCACCTTCTTGTGCACAAGCAAGAGAAGCGCCGCCGGTGTAGCCAAAAAGATTAAAAACATCAACTTCACTAGCAACTTCGCCTGCGGACACCTTGCCCTTTTTTTCATTCCTTATCAACCCCCTCATCCAATCCCAATTCACCCCCTGCTCTG
>CAYXWP010000072.1:0-2224 GCA_964468845.1 uncultured Candidatus Saccharibacteria bacterium
AAGGAATAAATTTTGGAAAAATAACTAGCTCCTCTGACAGATGGTACGACATAAATAAATGGTATACAGAGACTGATAATGTATGGGGTGTATTTGCAAAAAACTTAAAATGATAATTAATTAATAAAATGATAAACAAACAAACAGACGAATCCAAACCGGCAGGAAATACTGCAAAGCCAATAGTTGCAAGGCCAACGGTAGCAGTATCTGCAGGCGCAACGACAACAGGAGCAGTACCAGCGATGGCAACACAAACAGCCATTAGAAGACCTCCATACACTTCACAAACAGTGAGAAGCCCGAGAAAAGCTGCTCCTCGTGGACATGGGATGCGCCCTTCACGCCCACCAGAATCAACTCAGGTTCATAAAAAAGTTGAGGACACAGTTCCTGCACTAAAGCCAGATACTATCAGAATAATTCCACTTGGAGGTGTAGAGGAAATCGGCAAGAACATGACCATGATTGAATACGGTAATGACATCGTCGTAATCGATATTGGTTTTCAATTTAAAGACGAGAACACTCCAGGAATCGACTATATACTTCCAAACACAAAATATCTTGAAGAAAGAAAGGATCGTATCAAAGCAGTTATAATCACTCACGGTCACTTGGACCATATCGGGGGCATACCATATGTCATGCCAAGAATTGGTAATCCACCTCTTTATACTCGTATGCTTACATCAGTGATGATAAAGAAGCGCCAAGAAGAATTTTCTCATGTTCCACCTTTAGATATTAAAATAGTTGAAAAGGATGAAACTGTAACCATGGGAGCAATGAAGATTAAATTCTTCGCTGTAACACATACTATTCCAGATGCTATGGGAGTTATCGTTCAGACACCATTTGGTTCTATAGTTCACACAGGAGACTTGAAGCTAGACCATGTCGATGGAATTCCTACAGACGAAGAGGAGGCAGAATTTGCTCGTGCATTCAAGAATCAAAAGGTACTCCTTTTGATGGCTGATTCCACAAACGTAGAAAATCCAGGTTTCTCTATTCCAGAAAAAACAGTTCACAAAAATATTGAAGAAATAATAAAAAATACAAAAGGCCGTTTGATTATTGCAACGTTTGCTTCCCTACTTGAAAGAATGCTAAAGATTATTGATTACGCAGAAAAATATGGAAAGAAAGTTGTTGTAGAAGGAAGAAGCATGAAAACAAATATAGAAATTTGTCGTAATCTTGGTCTACTTAAGCCAAAGAAAGATACTCTGATAACTGTCGAGGAAATAGACAATTTCCCTCCAGAGAGAATTATCGTTCTTGCAACAGGCGCACAGGGCGATGAATTCGCAGCTATGATGAGAATGTCCAACAAAACTCATAAATACATCAAGATTACAAAGCGTGACACCATTCTCCTTTCTTCTTCTATTGTTCCAGGAAATGAAAGAGCTGTACAAAAGTTGAAGGACAATCTTTCAAGACAAGGTGCAAATATCATTCACTATCGTATTGCTGATGTTCACTCTTCAGGGCATGCCAACAGAGATGAAACTGCTTGGATTCATCAGAAGATTCGACCTAAATTCTTTATGCCAGTTCACGGATACCATTATATGCTTCGTGTACACGGAGAAATTGCAAAGGAGGCAAATGGTTTGAAAGATGAAGATATTATCATTCCAGATAATGGATCAATTGTTGAAATACAAAATGGTGGAGAGAAGATAATTAAACTAAAAGAGAAGGCTCCATCAGGAATTGTTATGGTTGATGGATTTGCAGTTGGTGACATTCAGGATGTGGTTATTCGCGATCGCCAAATGCTTGCTCAAGACGGTATATTCATTGTTTTTGCAATTATCAATTCTCAAACAGGAAAATTAAAGAAGTCCCCTGACATCATATCTCGAGGTTTCGTTTATCTACGTGAATCACAGGAGCTACTACATCACGCAAGGATTATCATAAAAAATACAGTTGAGGAATCAACAAAAGGAATGAACCCTATCAACATTGATTATGTTAAGGGAGCAATTTCAGACAATGTAAGTAAGTTCTTATTGCAAAAAACTGCAAAGAGACCGATTGTTATTCCTGTGTTGCTTACTATTTAGCGCTTCTACTATTTAATTTTACCATTTTTGCCACTTAAATATGCTTGACGACTGTGAAGTTTAAACTGTTTTGGCTTCCAATCGAGTAACCCTATTCTTCAAATCGGCAACCTCTTTTTTGCTTGCCTTTTCTTCTAATACAT
>CAYXWP010000073.1:0-2113 GCA_964468845.1 uncultured Candidatus Saccharibacteria bacterium
GTTTGCACCGTGACCAAAAGCTGGAGGGTCCATTATTATGGCATCATATTTATTACCTCTTTTTATTTCCCTACCGACAAAAACTCGAGCATCCTCCAGAATCCAACGAATAGATTTATCTGAAAGACCAGAAAGTTCAGCATTCTCACGTGCCCAAGCAATAGCTGATTTTGAACCATCTATGTGAACAACTTTTGCACCAACTTGTGCACATGCGAGTGTTGCTCCTCCTGTATATCCAAAAAGATTCAAGACTTCTATATCTAAGTTTTTTTCTGAATCACCCCCTTTTTTATTTTTCTTTTCTTCACGAATCAATTCCCTCATCCAATCCCAATTCACCCCCTGCTCTGGGAATATGCCTGTATGCTTAAAGGCTGTCGGCTTTATTCGAAATTTCAAATCTGAAAATTCAATATCCCAACTTTTTGGAATTTCATTTTTTACTTTCCATTCAGCAGTATCTTCATCACGACTAAATTCTGCACTGGCTTTTTTCCATTCGAGAGCCGACAAGCCCTTTTTCCATAACGCTTGTGGATCCGGACGTGACAAAACAACAGAACCAAATCTTTCCAATTTTTCCCCTTCCCCAGAGTCAATCAATTCATAATCCTTTGAGGGCTTAGTAATTAGAATATTAAACTTTTTTATCATTTTATAGATGTTACTATTTTCACACCAGAATTCAAGCCGTTAACAATTTCTACTTTACCATCATTCCCACGAATACCAATTTCAACTCTGACTTCCTCATAATCATTACCATTTGAGCCAGATATTACTCGCACGTATTTCCCACCATTTTTACTAATAATTGCTCGATAAGGAACAGTGACCACATTCTCTTTGTTATTTGTAATAATATCTATATTCGCCGTCATTCCAGAACGCACTCTTTCATCTTTTTGATCAAACTGTAATGTAACCTTGTATGTTGGAACACCTTCAACAATAGTCTCTGCTGGATCAACAGCAGTTACGTGAGAATTAAAGATAACTGAGTCACCATAAGCATCCAATGTAACTGACGCAGGATTGCCAACCAAAACTTTTGCAATATCGGATTCTGGAATATTCACCTCAACTTTGAAAAAATCACTCATAATTACCACCGCTGACTGTCCTGCCGATACGAACTCTCCCAGTTCTGGCTGAACTTTTGTGACTATGCCATCAATCGGAGAAACGAGTTTTTTCTTTGCAACTTCAGCCTGATATGAAAGAACATTTGCTATTGCTTGATCCACTTTCGCTTGTTGAGCCTGTATCGCCTGCTCAGACGACCCAGCTTTTTTCAAACCATATTGATCCTTCGTGAGAGTAAGAGTCGAGGAAACACTCCTAAAGGACGCCTCTGCAGATGCAAGAGATCCCACAGCAGTGTTAAATGTGGACAATGCCGAACTAATAATAACGTTATACGAATCGATAAGTTCCTGGCTCAAACCAGAATTTCCTGGAGTTAGATTTGAAACTATTGTCGAAACAAAGCTCATGAATGCCTTGGTTTTATCTAGATAGCCATGAACCTTATCTAAATATTCAATCGGATCTGTTAATGTTGTCATGCTATCCAAACTGGTTTTCCAAGAACGAAGATTCTCGCCGACGACGAGACGCCCGTCATTTGCAGCCATTTCCTGTGCGCGATTCTCCGTACGGATATTTATTTTAGGTACAACGGTCTGAGGATTTGTAAAAAAACTATCAGAGTAATTTAATATTGCATTCTCTGTCTTAACGTAAGAGTCATGCAGAGCATTGGCAACTCCTGTGCGAGCATCTTCATAACTCACTTGGGCGCTTCGAAGTTTTGCCCCCTCAACGCTAAGCTCTTCTGGTCTCAAACCATTTACCAATTCTGTTAAACGAGCCTTTTCTGCGAGTAGATTCGCCTGTGATCCTTGAAGCTGGGCTAGCACGTCATTTGAATCAAGATTGATAACGACATCACCCATCTTGACCTTATCTCCGACAATATAATTAATTTTTGAGACCACTCCTCCCTTTTCAAAACCAAGATCTGCTTTTCTTAATGGTGCAACCTTACCAGTGACGTTGATTCTCTCTGTGATCGTACCGATCTGTGAAATATCAACTTCAACTGAGG
>CAYXWP010000074.1:0-2011 GCA_964468845.1 uncultured Candidatus Saccharibacteria bacterium
TGGCAGGACACCATTAGAAGCAATTAGTGGTGCACTTACTTGTTGAACTCGCACCACTGGAATCACAATCGGTCGTTAAATCAACACTCACAGTTTGTGGGTTCGCTCTAGTCCCACTACCTGTTAAAAGGACCATCCCATTCATACAATTTACATTATAGGTTTCAGTCTGTGGACCTTCACGAGAGGAAGATGTCACCTGTTGTGTTTCCAACGATGCCGCTTGTAGACTAAGTGACATTGATTTTGATTCAAAATTTTCTTTTGTGTCTATATCTGGAATATTTACAATTTCATAATTTATTAACTGAATATTTTCCTTTGAAGCAGCCAATGTTTCGTAGGCAAGCACTACCTTTCCTCCTCCCCTCAAGACTCTTGCCTCTTCAAGTCGTTCTTTTGCATTTCTAAGTAGTATATTTACTCTTTTCTCTGGGTCAACAGTCAAAGCTAGATCAATTTTTTCAGTCAAAATATCTAGTAAATAAAAAGGGCTATTACTTGTCAGCCCTGCGCTTACTGGAACGTCAGTTAGTGTATTTCCGCTACTATTACTACCAAGAGCTGTTGCAATATTTTGAGAACCAATTTCAACATTACTACTTTTGATAGAAAATGTTGCCAATAATAAAAGAGCACCTATAGCCAAAGTGCTAGATGTATAAAATTTTTTATCCATAGTGTTTATATAATATCATTTATTTTCGAATATTTGTTTTCAGTTATTAACACCCACATATAAATGCGATAGGAGTTTATTTATACCAAAATACCCCGCTTTTAGAGGGGTATTTTTATAAAATTAATTGTCCATCTATTTAAAAACTAACTTTACTTTCAATCTCCTATCTACTGAACAATGAGTTGAACAAATTTCCAATTGCACCGAAAACACTTGCTCCAAAACCTTGTGTCCTTGTATGGCTTACAGGATTAGATGCTGATACTGGCCTAGGTGTAGAAGTCACAGGAGGAGGTGGAACATATCTAATGCTTGAGGTAGATGTTGGAGTAGGTGTAGGAGTAGTTGTTGGCTTTGGGGTCGGAGTTGATGATGGCTTTGGACCAACAGTACACTTTGTATATTGATAAGACCCACTCAAAGTCACAGTCGGGGTTTTATATGGAGCAGAGGTCAAATTACAAGTTCTTGTTTGGGATGCACATGTGTTTCCATAAGGGACAGTCAAAGATTGATAGAAAGTTGAACTCATTGTCGGTGAAAGTGCATGATTTTGATTTGTTGTGGAATCCATATAATAACACAGGGGTATAGCAGCACATGTTGACCGCCATGCAGAACATTGCGCTATCGCATCATCCAACGCTAATTCGTCTGCATGAGCTTGTGATACGATAGATACTTCTGTATCTGCTGGGGTGGTACATATTTGAGGTTCAGGGACATCAAGCTCTACTTCTCCAGACTGGCAATTGTTCATAGGAAATGGTGTCGTGTATGTTTGCTCAGAGTTGAGATATCCGCAGTTTAAAGATCCACGAATATTCGCTAGGAAATCTCTAAGGATATCTCCAGCAGTGTTATGGTCAGGGTCATCTGGTCCACCACCAGCATAATGAACACCGCCATAGTCATAACTGAATGTACAAATGCCATTAGCATCACAATCAGTTGTTAAATCAACACTTACGGATTGCGGGCTCGCTCTAGTCCCACTACCTGTTAAAAGAACCATCCCATTCATACAGCTTACATTATAGTTTTCAGTCTGTGGACCTTCACGAGAGGAAGATGATGGCGACGATATATTAAATATGTTTTTAATCACACTGATCACAGATGCATCTTGAGTTTGCCCTGCTATAGAAGTTTCGCCTCCACCTCTATTACTATTAATAGAAATCATAGCCAATAATAAAAGAGCACCTATAGCCAAAGTGCTAGATGTATAAAATTTTTTATCCATAGTGTTTATATAATATCATTTATTTTCTGGTCTAATGGTAATTTAAGCAGTCTGTTTCCTTAGAATCTCTGTAGCAATTTTTC
>CAYXWP010000075.1:0-1862 GCA_964468845.1 uncultured Candidatus Saccharibacteria bacterium
ACACGAGCATATTTCTCAATATCTCGGTAACCCTCAAACGCTAACACTATTTTTTCAATGTCCTTCTTACGTAGGCGATTTTGATTTTTACCCTCTTCATAATCCTGCTCGGCATCAATGATGAGAATCTTGTTTTTATGATTTTCTGACTTGTTTTTGTTGAATATTACAATCGCCGCTGGAATACCTGTGCCGTAAAAAAGCTTCGCAGGTAAAGCAATAATAGCTTCAATTAAATCATTCTTAATAAGCTGTTCGCGAATACGTCCTTCTGCACCACCACGGAAGAGTACACCGTGAGGAAGCACGATTCCGGCACGTCCGTTTTCGTTCATCGACTTCACCATATGAAGTACAAAGGCGTAATCAGCTTTTTTTGCCGGAGGCATTTCATAGCTAGCAACTCGTCCGTACTTGTCATTTTTAAAAATCTCATACTCCCACTCACTTATGGAATATGGTGGATTTGCAACACAGATATCAAATGTTTTAAGGGAGCAATCAGGATTTAGAAATTTAGGATCAGCGAGTGTGTCTCCACGCTGAATATCTGCACTATCAAGACCGTGGAGGAACATATTAATTTTTGCAATCGCATATGTACCGATATTTATTTCTTGCCCATATAGATAGAGGGAGCGAGCTTTCTTTTCTCCAGCTTCATTTTTAAGATGATGATATGCCTCCAAAAGAAAACCGCCAGAACCAACTGCCATATCGTAGATATGGTCCTTCTCATGAGGTTTTAGGATATTGATTATCACTCGTTCAACTTCGCGTGGTGTATAAAATTCCCCACCCTTTTTTCCTGCATCAGCAGCAAATTGCTCTATTAAATATTCATATGCATCTCCAAGAAGATCAGAACTGATGTAATTGTCCCCAAAACTGTGTTGAGAAAAGTGATTGATGAGACGTTGAAGAGTTTCATTAGGAAATTTATCTTTGTTTGCGAAATCGAGATCGTTAAAAATCTTATCAAGTTTCGGACTATTTGTGTTAGTAATTTTATCAAAAATTTCATTTAGTTTGTAACCAATGCCCTCAGCTTGTTTCTGAATTACTTCCCACCTGCAGTCTTTTGAAACTTGAAATCGGTGATTATGATCTGCTTTAGCAATTTCTTCATCGTGATATTCTTCAAGAACTTTTATATACTCCTCATCCCATGAATCACTAATGCGCTTATAAAAAAGGAGTCCAAAAATGTATTTCTTATAGTCAGAGCTGTCTATTTTTCCGCGCAAAATGTCAGCACTTTTCCAAAGAAACTGTTTGAGTTGAGTAAGATTCATTTTTCCTGAATCGTCCGTGAGGGGAGCTTCAAAAGTTTTTACAATACTTTTATCATTCGCAATTTTTTCCAAATCCTCAGGACGATACTTTCTATCGCCACGTGGACCAACACGTAGTGGTGTTATAATGCCCTTTTTCTCCCAATTCCTAAGAGTATCTTTGTCTAAGCCAAATATTTTAGCCACTTCACTTATTGAAAGTAATTTTTTATCACTTTTATTCATATTTCCTATGTTATCATAGGTGCTCCATTTTTGTCAACATTCTTATAAATTTCATACCTTTTCATAGGTCGTTTTATCTATGTTAACTTACCAACTCAACTTCCTATACTTCGAAATATAATTTAAATCTTTCAATAACAAATAAATCCTTCTCTTCAAACTCATGTCCTTACTGTAGTGAAGTGGTCTTACAAACTTCCCTTCTTTAATTAAACTTTTAATCTCGGCTAAAAGCGGTGCACTTGCCACATACTTATTTATCACATACTTTGGCACAAAACTCAGAACCATCTTCTCTTTAATCAAAGTCACTGGCATTTCTTTATTTAATATCAAATCATC
>CAYXWP010000076.1:0-1781 GCA_964468845.1 uncultured Candidatus Saccharibacteria bacterium
TGTGCGCGCACTAGGATTCGAACCTAGGACCCCACCAGTATCAGTGGTGTGCTCTACCAACTGAGCTATGCGCGCATACGTTTGTTATTTAAACCAAACTTTGGTAAGAAAAATATACCAGAAATACGGATAAACTGCAATGAAATATTCGATATTATTACTTTTAGTTGCTTTGGTGTTTTTCGAGGAGCTAACATATATTAAACTGGGCACATAGTAAAAGTTGACCAATTTTTGGTCAGGTTTTGCTAAGTGGTGATTTTTTACTAGGTTGCCCAACTTGCTTACTCTCATTGCCGATTCCTTTATTTATTCTGCATTTCCTGCGCTCCTCCGTTGCAACTTGCATCAGGTATTTCCGTATGATAATATTTAGAAATCACGACGAAAGAGGTTCTCCTTGGGTTCCGTCCCACTGAGAGCCTTTTTCATTATAATTTAGGACTTTAACAAACGGTTATTAAGAATTTCTATTTTTTCAATTAAACCCTATTTTTTTGTCAATTTTGTCCTCTTCTTTTGATATCGCTAATAGTTGTTTAATGGCTTTAAATATAATTTCAAAGTTGTGTCCATATTCTTTTTCCATTTCCTCTATCTTTTTCCTCAATTCAGAATTTGTAGACATAATTTCCCTTAATTTTGCGAAGGTCCTCATAATTTGTATATTCACATGCAAAGCTCGTGAGCTAGTCAAGACACTTGAAAGCATGGCAATTCCTTGTTCCGTAAATACATATGGCAACGAACCACCAAAATACTTTCTCGATGGTATCACATTTTGTGATACCATTGTCTTCATTTCCTCCTCAGTAAGAACAAACATAAAATCTTCTGGGAAACGATCTGTATTCCTTTTTACCTGTTGACGGAGAACGATCGGCTTAACTTCGTATAATAATGCAATATCCTTATCGAGAATCACCTTTCTTCCCCTTATAATTCTTATTTTACTTTGAATAACATCCTCTGGTACAAGTTCAATATTTGGCATATTTTATTAATTAACTTAATAATTCAAATACTTTAACAAATGGTTATTAAGAACTTCTAAAGATTTTGTCAAAAATCAGCATTACAACATAAAAATAAAAATTTTTGCTAAATTTTTCCCTTGACAAAGTTTTTGAGCTTGATAGTATGTATTTACATTCGGCATTCGCCGCGGCCCCACCCAAAAGGTGGGGAATTTTGTTTATTTATATAATTTGTTAAATGAGTTCTTCACTATCTGAAAATCATCCCCATCCATTTGACCAAGGCGAGTAGATAACCTCCTATAGTCAACTGTTCTAATCTGATGCAAACAAGCATAAGTATCCTTTTGATTTAGACTTATTTTCACGTACCACGAGCCCTCCCTTTTCTGTGTAGTTGTCGGAACAATGAGATAGAGACCATGAGATAATTTCTTTAATATAATTGCTGGTCTCGAAAAGAGACTACTCTTACCATTTATCTCAGAGCCAACATTCTCACCTATACTTATCCACCACAAATCCCTTTCACTTACCAAGGGTGGCTTTGAGTTATTTGTATGCAATTTCTCCTTTAACCCTATCCATTCTAGAAATTTCTTTATCATATTTATAATAATTACTTAATAATTCAAACACTCTAGCAAACAGTTATTAAGAACTTCTAAAGAAAATCGCGAAAAACGGCATTAGAATATATAAAGTAAGGAAAGTAAATATATGCAACCTATTTCATATACAATTTCCCCAAACAAATGACCTCCTCCCCGCACTCCCGCATAGGCGTATGCGGATCGTACGGGG
>CAYXWP010000077.1:0-1774 GCA_964468845.1 uncultured Candidatus Saccharibacteria bacterium
ACGTTGATTCTCTCTGTGATCGTACCGATCTGTGAAATATCAACTTCAACTGAGGACCCAGAGTCTCTGAAAATAAAAAAAGAGATAATCACTAATACGACAATAACAATCAACGTGTATATTGTTGCTACCTTTTTAAAATAATTCGACAGAGCTTTTTTCATAGAATAATACACACATTATTTTAACATGGATTTGTAGTTTTATCATTTTTCAGCTATAGTCTATATACGTACATATGCAAACCTACTCCTCCGTCGTCATCTATATATCACTGTTTGTTGGACTATACTATCAAATCTTTATTTTGATCACTTTCTTTGAGGGTGGCTTCAAAAAAAGAGAGCCACGCGGAAAACAATTAGATATATCAAAATTACCTTCTGTAACAATAATCGTCCCCTGTTTTAACGAAGAAAAAACACTAGAGAAGACAGTACTTTCTCTTCTGTCTCTTAACTATCCAAAAGAGAAGCTATTTATATCTATAGTCGACGATGGGAGTACGGATACAACATACTCCAAAGCGATAGAACTCACAAAACACAAAAATGTACAGGCCTTTACGCAAAAGAATGGTGGAAAATTCACCGCATTAAACTTCGGTATAAAAAATGCAAAAACAGAAGTTGTAGGTTGTCTTGACGCAGACTCAACTGTACACAGAGGTTCGCTTCTAAAAATGATTCCATTATTTGATGGGAAAAATATCGTTGCTGTAACTCCTGCAATGAAAGTTCACAATCCAACAAATATTCTCCAAAGAATGCAAAATGTTGAATACAACATAGGTATTTTTCTAAAGAAAATCATGGGCCAATTGGATACCATACACGTCACCCCAGGACCTTTCTCACTTTTTAAAAAAGATTTGTTCGAGAAAATCGGGTACTTCAGACATGCGCACAATACAGAGGACATGGAAATTGCATTTAGAATCCAGAACAATCATTATCACATTGCAAACTGTGCTAGTGCTATTGTGTACACGATCACACCTTCTACCTTCAAAAAACTATACAAACAAAGAACTAGATGGACTTACGGTTTTCTTAAAAATGTTCAGGACTATAAGCATATGCTTTTGAATCCAAAATATGGGAATATGGGAATGCTTACTCTACCCTTCGCCATGGTCACTTCGGTTGTAGCAATTCTCATATTCGGAAATGCTATTTATAGTTTCATTTCATATATTGTTGAACATATCTATAAATATATAATTGTCGGTTTCTCATTTGGCAATTTATCATTTGACCCATTCTTTTTGAATACAAACTCAATAGTACTGTTGACCGTATTGATGTTCTTATGTAGTCTTGCTCTAATAGCGCTTGCATGGAGGCTTGCTGAAGGAAAGATAAAAATGAGTAGAGATATATTATATTTCGTAGCATTATATGGCTTTATAGCCCCATTATGGCTAGTAAAGGCCTCATATAATGTGCTCATGTCAAAAGCTACTCCTTGGCGTTAATATTATGAATACAAAAAAATACATCATCGTTTTCTTTTTAACGGCTGGAATATTCGCTATCGCTTTTATCATTAGCAACTATCTTAATGACAGAAGATACGATGTAATAAAAACAACAGCAGACAAAATTTCCATTGACATACTTTCACTTGAAACTCAGTTTGAACTATTCCAAGAATCTTCATGTGCTTCATTAAAAAATTCAATTCTTTCTGATGAAATAAATGCTTTGGCAGATAAATTATCTTATGCAGAAAATCAAAGAGGGATAGATGATGCCGATGTTATCACCTTAAA
>CAYXWP010000078.1:0-1741 GCA_964468845.1 uncultured Candidatus Saccharibacteria bacterium
AATATCCTCATCCACCGTCCCCAAAATCTCCGCAATCTTTTGCTGTTCTTTGATCGGTGGGACTAAAATCATCTCTTTAGATAAGCTTCCGACGCTCAAAAAATTGATAGTTGTCTTTCCGGATTTGCTTTTTAAGCCTTCACCAAGTTTTTGAGCAGAATAATATAGAAAGTTAGGAAAAAGATTATTCTTGTCTTTACAAATTAAACCGTTAAATTGCTGATTTGTTGTAAGTGGTATTTTTGTAAAAGCCACTTCTCCGAGCGAAGCTGTACAACACAAAAGTATCGAGTCTTCAGGTAATAATTTTACTGAAGTTTCTTTTAAAGCTTTATCTGTAATACTTTGATTCGTCTTATTAATGATTCTTCCATAACTGCGAATATCATCAACCGTAAACCAAGGAATATTACCGTTTTCCCAGTATTCCGAGACTGTTCTTTTTGGAGTTGAACCATTTACAACACTACAGATATCACCAAGCTTTTTTGCTTGCCATCCGCTCGGAATATTTTGTTGTGCGATGTTAATTTTCATCAGTTTCTTCTTTCGTAACTCCTTTCGCTTGATCAATTTGTTTTACTTTTTCATCCTTTTTTCCATTGTTTAGTACAGGTATTTTCGAGTAGTCAATAATCAACGAACCCATATACTCACTAACATATTCTGGAGGATTTAGTGAAAGATGAAATTCTGTACCTTCCTCGTCTAATTCTTTAATAAGACTTTCTGTTGCTTTTATAATTTTTGTTGTTAATTCATTTTTATTGTTTGAGCCGATACCAATTTTTTCGATAGCTTTTTTAACTTCATCCCCTATCAAAATTGACATTTTTCTATTTTTGTAATTATCCAAGTCGGTATCAGTTACATCTTCTTTATTTAGTGCTGCTCTTAAATCCAATTTTGCACTTTCAGACTCAAAATATGATTTCCTTGTATCAAAATATTTTTGAGCTATATCAAGTCCAGCAATAAAAAACCTATATGACAAAACACCAGTGGCAACTATTACATACCAATCTGTACCCTTATCAAAACCTTTAAATTCAAATTGACCATCTGCGTTATACAGCTCTAAAATCTTACTCAGTCTTTTGTTTGTAGCTGTAAGATCATCTAATTTTTTTATGGATTCCGGTAGTTTAATGTTTATTGTGTGTTGATCCTGATCTTTCACCATCGTCTCCAAAATTGAAACGTACACTGGGAGTGTCGCATTCAATGATGAAATATATGCATTTAACTTATTAAATTTGTCCTGTGGAAGTTGTACCTCTTCAAGCTGTACATTATACTCATTTCTAATGGCTTCAATCGGTGCATAATCAGTTTTATTCCAGCTAAGCTCCGACATAAGTTCGAGTGCCACCATAACTGGCCCATAATTTTTCACGATTTGCGCTTGCCCACCAAATATCGGTTCATGTTCAAGTAAGATTTTATTATCTTCCGTTAAAACCCCCCACAAAATGTTTCTAGTTTCTCCAAGTCTCATAATTTTAATACTTTAATTCTGATAAATAATTTGCGACCTTCTTATCAATCCCCTCCCTCTCTTTCTCAATCTCTCTCACCTCATTCCATACCGTCTTCACATCCACCATTTCCTCATCCTCCCCATTTTCTACATAACGACGCACATTGAGATTGAATTCATTTTCTTCAAGTTCCTTGGTATCCACCACACGAGCATATTTCTCAATATCTCGGTAACCCTCAAACGCTAACACTATTTTTT